>JAFAFD010000354.1 GCA_023423675.1 Pseudomonadota bacterium
CAGCCGAGCATGGGCTCGGCTCTACATCTGGCCGCTACGCTCGGCTTCGCGCCACGGTTGCCGGCCAGCGGCCGGCACTACCTTGCTGGGACGAGCTTCAGCACATGCTCCGCCTTGCCCGGCAGGAACGGGGTCGGGCGCCCATGCACCCAGTCTTCGTGGCCGGCGCCCCAGTACGGCGACAGCGGGTGGCCACTCTGCCCACCCGGCATGTGCACGATGCCGTCGGCTTCATGGCCCGGCGAAACCACCATGCGCTGCGAGGCACCGAAGCTCGGGCCCTGCACGCGCGGCATGTCGCGGTCACCAGGCAGCTGGTCGGCCGGCATGCACAGCCAGCGGCGGGTGAAGGCGGGCAGGGCACGGGAGACCGGGTGGCAGATGTCGGCCACGTTGCGCTCGCCCCAGGTGCGCTGCTGCAGCGGCCCCTGCTTGTCCAGGTCGGCTTCCAGCGTATGCGCGGCCTTGGCCAGCAGTGCATCCCAGCTGTCCACGCCGGGCGGCAGCAGGTTGGCCGGGCGCTGCTGCAGCATCGGCCAGACCACGCCTTCCAGCTGCGCAAGCCGCGGCGGCAGGTAGTCCTCACCCAGGCGCGCCTTGGCCGGTGCCAGCAGCGCGCTTTCGATGGCATCGAGCACCTCGCCGCGGAAACCGCGCACGATGCGGTAGCTGGTTGAATTGGCCGAGGCACGCACGTCCCAGTGTTCGCTGGCGGCGGCCAGGCGCTTCAATGACGGGTCATCGCTGTGCTCCGCGGTTTCGTGCAGCAGCACCCACCAGCGCTGCAGGAACACCGCGCGGTCGTCGAGCTGGATCGCCAGCAGGTCGTGCTCGTCGAAGCGGTCCTGGGTGGCCAGCAGGTTGCGGATCTGCTGGCCGCGTGCGCCCAGGTCGTAGCCGGCGTTGCCGACCACGGCCAGCGTCGCGTCGTCGACGACGCGGCTGTTGGCGGTCCACAGGCGCTGCCCTGGCGGATCGATCAGCGCCGGCGCGGCATCGCTGCGGATCGGCCACGGCGCGCAGTCTGCGCTGTCCTGCAGGGCGTTGAAGCCCTGCGGGACGCAGCCGGGGCCGCGGTCCGGGCGTGCACCGACCAGGCGCCAGGCAATGCGCCCGCTGCGGTCGCCGATCACCAGGTTCTGCGCGGGAATGCCCGCGTGATCGGCCGTTGCCAGTGCCTGGTCGAGGTCGCCGGCGCGGGCCATGTCCGCGAAGTCCATGCGCACCGCGCCGGGCAGGTGGGCGACCCAGCGCAGGGCGTCGCCGCTGCCGTCGGCATGGGTGTGCAGGATCGGCCCCCAGGCGGTCTCGCGCACCGGCAACACGACGTCGCCCTGGCCCGCTACCGCGATGTGTTCTTCGTGCACCGTCACCGCCGCATTGGCCGGTTCACGGCGGAAGTCGGCGGTGTCGATGTAGCTGTTGGTGAAGCCCCAGGCGACATGCCCGTTGCTGCCCACGATGACCGCCGGTACGCCGGGCAGCGAGAAGCCACTGACGTCGACCTGGCCACCGGGTGCCTTCGGGTCCGGGTAGCGCAGGCGTACGCGGAACCACAGGCTGGGTGCACGCAGGGCCAGGTGCATGTCGTCGGCGATGATGGCGCGACCATCGGCGGTCAGCGCACCGGCCACGGCGAAGTTGTTGCTGCCGACCGCATCGGCGTCGGCGGCAGGTGCGGTGGGCGCGGCGGCCAGCGTGCGCAGGTCCAGCTGGGTGGCATCGGGTAGCACCGCATCGCCGCGCGGTTCGCCCTGCAGGGGCGCGTCCCAGCTGCTGCCGTCGTGGGCCAGCAGCGCATGCAGGGCCGGTGGCACCACGTCGCGGATGCGCGCCAGCGCCAGTTCGTTCTGGTTGCCCGGGTCCTGCAGGTCG
The DNA here is from genome assembly GCA_023423675.1 of Pseudomonadota bacterium. Classification (GTDB taxonomy): domain Bacteria; phylum Pseudomonadota; class Gammaproteobacteria; order Xanthomonadales; family Xanthomonadaceae; genus Stenotrophomonas. Next base: position 1,876 of record JAFAFD010000354.1, read on the forward strand.
GCGTACATGGCCAGCCCGGCCAGCACGCTGTCGCTGGCCTGCCAGGGTGCGGGCGACTGCCGCAGCAGCAGGTAGGCCCAGGGTCGCACCGACAGATCGGCCAGGCCCGCGTTGACCCCGTCGACGTAGGCACGCACGGCCTGCGGGTTGTCGCCCAGTGCCTCGTCCAGGTGCGCTTCGGTGCGCGCGCGCAGCCGGTGCACGCGCATGCGCTTGTCGGCGTCGATGGCCACCGGCCCGAACAGCGCTGACAGTTCGCCTGCGGCACTGCGGCGCATCAGGTCCATTTCGAAATAGCGCTCCTGCGCATGCACATGGCCGAGGGCACGCATGGCATCGGCCTGGCTGCCGGCGGTGATGGTGACCACCCCCAGCGCGTCGCGCTCGATGCTGACCGGCGCGGCCAGCCCGGGCAGGGCCTGTTCGCCCTCCAGTCCAGCCAGGCTGCCGCGCAGCAGCAGCCACAGGACCAGTGCGGTGACCAGCACAATGGCGATGAGTACAGCCAGTATCCAACGCCAGGCACGTCGCATTGCAGGTCCTTCCGGCACTCGTGGGGGGATTGTAGCCGCAGGCGCAACTGCGACTGATTCCGATTAGATCACCGTATTTTGAAATGCGGCACCCTGTGCCACATCGATCCACAGGAGCACCCCCATGAAAGGCAACCCGGACGTCATCGCCTGCCTGAAGGAACTGCTGCGCGGCGAGCTTGCTGCCCGCGACCAGTACTTCATCCATTCCCGCCGCTACGAGGACCAGGGCCTGTTCGCGCTGTACGAACGCCTGAACCACGAGATGGAAGAGGAGACCCAGCACGCTGACGCGCTGCTGCGCCGCATCCTGTTCCTGGGCGGCGACCCGGACATGCGCCCGCATGCCACCGAGCCGGGCAGGACCGTGGAGGAGATGCTGCAGAAGGATCTCGATACTGAATACGCCGTCCGCAACAATCTCGCCGCCGGCATGAAGCTGTGCGAGGAGAAGGGCGACTACGTGAGCCGCGACATGCTGCTGGCGCAGTTGAAGGACACCGAGGAAGACCACGCCTGGTGGCTGGAGCAGCAGCTGGGCCTGATCAAGCGCATCGGCCTGGAGCTGTACCAGCTGAGCAAGATCGACGGCAACGGCGCCCCGGCGCACTGACCGCAGGTGGCACATCGGTAGAGCCGACTGTTAGTCGGCTGCACTGCAAAAACCAGCCGACCAACGGTCGGCTCTACCACAAGCCAGCAGCCGACCAGCGGACGGCTCTACCAAGAGCCCAGGGCAGCCGACCAGCGGTCGGCTCTACCAGGCGCACCAAGCAACGTCGCCCGCCAGCACCGGAGCATCGCGAGCCAGCCTTCGCCAGCCAGCCGCTCCACCGCCCGCCAGCCGACAAACGAAAAAGCCGGGGAATCCCCGGCTTTTTCGTGTCTGACGTCCGCCAAAGCGTGTCAACCAAGGTTGACACCTACCAGGGGCGGTGTCCGGGGTCAGATC
>JAFAFD010000408.1 GCA_023423675.1 Pseudomonadota bacterium
GCCTACGAGGACGAGCTGTTTGGCCCCGCCGCAGCCATCATCAAGGCCAAGGACGATGATGACGCCCTGCGCATCGCCAACGACAGCCGCTACGGCCTGGGCGGCGGCATCTTCAGCCGCGATGTGAAGCGCGCCCGCGAGCTGGCGACCACCTACTTCGATACCGGCATGGTGTGCATCAACACCTTCAACGTGGCCAGCCCCGCCCTGCCCTTTGGCGGCGTGAAGGCCTCCGGCTACGGCCGCGAGCATGGCCCCGAGGGCTTGAAGGAGTTCGTCAACGTCAAATCCATTACCCTGCCGGCGGCCCCATGAGCACGCCCCTGCACTGTGATGTGGCGGTGATCGGCGCCGGGACGGCCGGCTTGGCAGCAGAGCGGGCCGCACGCCGTAATGGCGCGTCCACGTTGCTGATCGATCCGCACTTCAGCGGCACCACCTGCGCCAACGTCGGTTGCATGCCCTCCAAGCTGTTGCTGGCGGCCGCGAAGCAGGCCGAGCGCGTGCGCCGTTCAGACCTGTTCGGCATCCACGTGGATGGCATGACCATTGATGACGCGGCGGTAATGCGCCGCGTGCGTGAGGAGCGCGATCGTTTCGCGGCACTTACCCGCAAGCAGATCGACAAGCTCGACCCTGCCACGCGGCTGACCGGTCGCGCGCGGTTTGCCGGGCCGACCACGCTGGAACTGGAGGACGGCCGACGCATCGAGGCACGCGCCATTGTCATTGCCACCGGCTCCGCGCCCGCCCTGCCACCGCCCTTTGAGGCACTGGGCGACCGCGTGCTGACCAACGAAAGCCTGTTCGAGCTGAAGCAGTTCCCCAAGCGTGTCGCGGTAGTGGGCACCGGCTCGCTGGGGCTGGAATTTGCCCAGGCCCTGGCCCGGCTGGGCGTGCAGGTCACCCTGCTCGGCAAGGAGACGACACTCGCCAAGGTGCGTTGCCCGCGCGTGCACGATGCACTGCTGGCTGTGCTGAAGCGCGACATGGAGGTCCACCTCGGCGTGGACGTACAGCCCGAACGGTCCGATGAGGGCGTAAGCGTGCGCTGGAGCAGCAAAGATCAGGCCGATGGCAGCGTGCAGGTGGACTACGTCGTCGCTGCACTGGGGCGCCCGCCCAACCTGGACGACCTGGCCCTGGACAAGGCACAACTGGCGTTGGACAAACACGGCGTGCCCTGCCACGACCGCGAGACGATGCGCTGCGGTGACAGCGCCGTGTTCCTGGCGGGCGACGCCGCCGCCGACCTGCCGCTGCTGCATGAGGCATCGAGCGATGGCGCCATTGCCGGCCGCAACGCCGCGGCGATGCCAGCGAAGATCACGGTGAAGCGCCACGTGCCGCTGAGCATCACCTTCACCGATCCGCCGGTTGCCAGCATCGGCCAGTCTGAAGAAGAGGGCGCCGTAACGGGAACCTCTGATTTTGACGACCAAGGCCGGGCACGGGTGGAGGGCGTCAACGAGGGCACCCTGACCCTGTATGCGGCAGCACCCGAGGGCAAGCTGATTGGTGCAGACCTGGTGGCGCCGGCAGGCGAGCACTTGGCCCACCTGCTGGCGTGGGCGGTTGAGACGGGCTGCACCGCGAGCCGACTGCTCGAACTGCCGTTCTATCACCCGACCATGGAGGAAGGCTTGAAGCAGGCCCTGCGCAGCATCTGCGCGGCAACGCCGATTGCGCTACCGGCTGACCATGATGCGGGGGCGCCTTCTGGGGGGTGATGAGTCCAACCAGCGCGTCAACAGCGGGTTGGCTATATTTGCCCATGTCATGAGCAATGGATTGACCCCATGAACTTCGCTCCATTTGGCCTGCGCTGTGCCATTGCGGCAGCGTTGGCACTGAGCGCCGCTGGGTGCATCAATTCTCCCTCGGTGGAATCGCCGAGGAGGGAGGCTGGAATGCCGGAAGATCCCAACGTGCGCCGCACGATCAAAGGACACACCTACACCACTGAACCTGTGGAGGCCACCGTCGGACCCCACCGCTTCATGTTCCCCGCCAACTACTACGACAACCAGATCGGCCCCTACTTCGATGGCAGCGTTGGCCTGACGCTGCTTTGGCCAGACCTGGGCCCCGCGTTACCAGGCACCCGCCCGGATCGTTCGATGGAAGACTTCCAGCGCTCCGTGGTCATTGGCCTACAGCATATTGATCGCACCCCGATCAGGGGCCTGCTGGAGCGCTACACCAGTACGGAGCAGACATCGACGCCGACGTCCGTGCTGCGCAACGACCCGAGCGAACGGCTTGACCTGCGGATACCCCAACCAGAGCGCTTCGGCTTGGTGCCCTATGCAATCAACGACGCGTTGATGCCGGCGTTCCAGAAAGCGCTGGAGCAGGAGACCAAAATGCCCCAGCCCCGCAATCTGCGCATGGAGAAGGACTGGTATGTCGCTCGAAATGGCGAAGGCGAACTGACGACATTCATCGAATGCGAAAGTGAGGCCCACTTCCCTGACGGCCTCACCATCTCCGGCGATCGCCTACGCGACACGGAAGACAGCCGAGTAGCCGGCTGCACCCATTATTTCGTTGATATTGAAGACAGCATCGCGATCACGGCAACGTATCCGCGCGTCATCCTGAAAGACTGGAAGAAGATCGAGTCTACTGTGCGAACTTCCCTGTCCCGATACAAGAAATCATGAGACTTGGGGTGGGCGATCAGTAACCACCGCTCGCAGCCCGTATCTGAATCTCATGCTGCACGCGCTGGTCTTCCAGCTGCTGCTCCATCTGGTTCGCCACCGCACGCTGCTGCGCTTCGCGGCTGACCACGTCGAACTGTTGCGCCGATTCTTCCACCGACGTCTGAGCAGCAGCTTCCGTAGGCATACTCGCGCGGTGGTGTGCCGGGTCTGCTGGCTCCCCCTGCACCAGAAACAACGCGTGCCCTGCAGGATGCTCGGCGGTGGCTTTGCTGACCAGCACGTGGTCTACCCGCTCCAGGTCGTTGTCCTTGGCAAGCACAGTCAGGCTGGCGACCATGCGTTCGCTGGTGTGGTCGAAGTTTCGGCCATGTTTCGCATCCAGCGCCTCAATGCCCTGACGGACCTGCTGGTACAGGGCATGGTCGGGGTGGCCCGGCTGAGCAGGACCGAACACGGCATCAGCAGGAGGCGGCGTGGCGGCCTGGGTATCCGTCCGTGGCTCAGCCCTCGTCGTTGCCTCCTCCTCGGCGGCTGCAATGGATGGGACCGCATTGTTGTGCTGCGCTGTCTCGGCCGGCCGCTCAGCAACAGGCTCCGCGGCTCTGTTCTGGGCCACAGGTGCTTCGGCTATAGCCTCGTGCACAGGCGCGGCTGGTGGTATCGACGGCTCCTCTAGAGCGTGCTCGACAGCCGGTACGGGAGTGGGTTGCGGCTGGGGCTCAGGCGCCGCTGGAGGCATGCGCGGCGGCTCAGACTGATGGCTGTCGTGGGTTCGGGCTTCCTCGGCATTCTGTGCATGCGCGTGATGAGGAGCGTCATTCGGGGCAACGGCAATGTCAGCAGGTGGCTCATGCAGTGTTCGCGCTGCGCGCGCCGCAGGCGCATCAGCCACTTCCCGCCCGCGCTCCTGCGCTTCGGCCTGCTGCGGCCCAGGACGGCGCAGTGGCTCGGGCTCGCGACGCAGCTCGCGCTGCTCCTCCCGCCGTGCAATTTCAGGGGTCTCGCGCTCGGCGGCAGGCGCGGGCACCGCCACGGGCGGCACGGCTGCGGCAACGGGCTCAGAGGGAACAGGCACGCGGTGCTGGACCTGCTCGCGCTGGGCTTCTGCCAGCGCTTCGTCGGCCTCCGTAGCCACCGGGGCACCGCGTTGAATCTGCTGGGCTGCCGCCAATGCGGCCTGGCCAGCATCCACCGTGGCTGCGCCTTGCCGGTTGGCTTCCTGCAGTGCCTGCTGATAGGCCTCCTGCTCGCGCGGCGACAGTGCTGCGATGCGCAGCTCGGGCGAATCAGGCACCGGGGCCTGCTGGGCGGCACGCTCGCGCACTTCGCGCCACGCCGCCTGCAGTTCCTCGGTGGTCGTCGTGGCCACCGGATGGGCAACACCATCGGCGCCCACCTGGTAGTGGGTAATCGCACGGGACTCGCCCGCATTGCCCTCAACCGCAGGCGCAAGCTGCTGCATCGTCGCACCGGTGATGCCGTGCTGGGCACGCGTGCGCGCCGTCGCCAGCTCGATAGCCTCCATCCACTGCGGGGAGGGCGAGATGCCAGCAGAGGCGTAGCCATGCCGCACCTCGTTCCGGTTCATCTCGGCATTCGTAGGTGCGGGGCGTGCTTCAAGCGCAGCAACAGTACGGTCGAGGACCTCAATCGACGGCTGCTGGATCTTGCGCGTCGCCTCCAGCTCCAGCGCCATGTTGCCCTGAGCTACGCGTCCCTGGTGGGACCACGTTCCCGCATCATCGCGCTGATAGAGCACGTTGTCCGAACCAAGAATGGCGTCCGGCCGGGCGCGCGCCGCCTCGACAGCATCGGGCACCAAGGGCACAAAATCGCTTGCACGCGTGGCGGCGCGATTCTCCAGGTAACTTGCCGCGATCGCCGCCTTGCCATGGGCGATGTTGTCCTCGATGCGCTGCACGGCCTGCTGGTTCAGCTCTGCAGCGCGTTCGGGTGTCGCTGTCTGGGTTTCGTAGACGCCGCGATCATTCGCACCGACGACATCGGTCTTGATCTGGCGGGTCCACTGTTGGGTCTGGGCATCGCGATGCCAGTTTGGGTTGCCGAAGCCATTTGCTTCATCGCCGCGAGCAGGAAGGTTGAAGGGATCCTGCGGTGCCGGCGCAGCCTTAAGTGCCAGCTCTACTGCACTGACGCTGGCCTTCGCTCCCAGTTCGCGCGCCTTTTCATAGCTCGCGCCGACACTTTGCTCGGTGGCAACCCCAGGGCCGGCGGCAGAGTCCTCCATCCTGGCCTGGCGCTGCCAGTTGTTGCCGTCAAACTTCCAGTGCACGCCGGCATTGTCTTTCTGGTGATACACCGTGCGGTTGTCGAGCAGGTCGGCCCCCTTGTCGAATGCCTTGCTCATGAACAACGCATCGGCCGCGACCACCGCCGCCGGCACGAAGCTGGACGTGCCGATCACCGAGGCGGTCGCCATGCCTCCGAGCCAGCCACCGCCACTGCGTGCAACCGCGTGGTTGAATTCGGACTGGGCGGCCGTGCCGTTGCCCTGCTGCAGGTGCTCGGATATGCGGCGCGTGGTGAGGATGGCATCCGCGCCAGAGGCAAGCAGGCCGCCGGAACGGACCAGCTGGCTGGCGGAGGCTTCGCCGATGAGGAGGTCCAATGTGATGCCGCCCTGCTGCGAACGAGGGCCTCGAATGCGATAAGCGGCCTCTTCACCAAGCATACGCTCCACTTTCAGGATGCCTTGCTCGGACATGACGATCCGACCAGACTGCTGCGCGTTGAAGATGGCAGTCGACAAACTGCTACGCTGCAGCTCCAGGTTACTACCCTTGGTGAACTTGGCCCCTGTCTGGTCAGCGTACTCAAGCAACGCCAGAATGCGGGATTCGGTCTCAGTGACAAGGAGATAGCCTCTATCCACTGAGCCATAGCTGGAAAGTGCACCGATCCTGGCCGCATGCGCCTGCGAGTACTCGCGACTCCCTGAAAAGAACGATTGCGTTACGGGTCGGATCTCATCTGCCTTCATTCCAAGCGGAGCGTTCGTGTACAGGTCTCCATTGATCAGACCAATCGTCATTGTGTCGCGGAGATCTTTAACGCGCCCCGCTACGCGCTGAAGCGCAAGCGGGTCACCACGCAGTGCAGCCTGCCCATCCCGCGACTGCTGGAGCTGGCGAAGTTCAAAGCCAATGCCGTCCTGATAGTCCGCTATGGGGCCGCCGCTATGAGGAGAGATCCCCATTGCTTGTGCCAGCTCGCGGTCCGCGGGCATGTAAATGCGATTGTCGAAAGCGTCCTTCTCAATGAGTTTGGCTTTCGCCAGAGCCTTCAGAAGCGTGCTGTTCCTGAAGGTCTGCTGCTCAAGTACGTGATGATCCTGAAGTGCCGGTTGATTGGCTGCCATGCGTAGACCTCATCCATGAATTGGCTCGTCCTGCTTAGACGTCGGCAGCGTCCTTGAATCTCAGCCCACAGGTCCTGATCTCATCCCCGATGCCTGCTGCCCGAACAGAATCCCGAAAGATCCGGTCGCAGTAAACAAGATCGCCGGAATATGGCGTTCGAAAAACGTGTGCACCCGCGACCACATCCTTCTTGAATGCCAAGCTTGCGCCGCCCCGGAAGTCATAGAATTTCCCGCCAACGTAGTCGTCATCTACGATCACCCTGAGTCTGGATACATCCTCATCTACCGCGTCCAGCTCGCGCGCTATCTCGCACAGATAGTAGGAAGGCCCCTTGGTTCCATCTGGAAGTCGGTAATCGCACTTCACGAATTCAAAAGCGGCGGGGTCAACGGCCAAGAACGCGTCCTTCAGCCGTTCGGATACAAGCCAGTAGCCACTCATGCCACCCTCAAGATCTTCCGGCGGATCCCCTAACTTAGGCACCAGGACAAGACGGGGTGTCTCTTTGAGGGGAGGAAAGCCACCTTCCTCAGGCCTGAGGACAAGCCGTGGAGGCTGTAACAGATCATCTTCGTTCTTGATTTCGACGCCGTGCCCCCTGCCGCGCCTGGTGGTATCAGGCATCAGCAAGAAAAACTCGCCTGTTATAGGTTCATTCGATCTGGTCGAGTCCACGCGGATGATCTCAGCTGAGAGGGCTAAGCCAAGAATAGGCCCAATATTGATGTGTTGGAAGGTGGCGCGATTTCCTCCGGCGCTGGATGCTCCGTGCCCGCATCGTTAGCGTCCGCTGTACGCGGATCGGTGCTCGTAGGCGATCATAGCTCCTTGAACTCGCTTCGGTGAACTCGGGGAGATGCGTGGTTGTTTGAATGTCAGAAGCGTCAGCCAACCTGATTCAAAGAAAAATTTATTTTCAAGCCAGCACCACTAGATATCTGCAGCGTCAACGAACCACAGGCCACGCGAGCTGCCTGATCCGCCGATGCCTCTCTGGCGCACCTCTTCCCTCAGGCGTCGGCTGCAGAATACGAGCCCACCGGAGTACGGCGTGCGGAACACCTCAGCTTGGCCAATAGCGTCCCGCTTGAACGTGAGGCTTGCCCCGCCGGTGAGGTTGTAGAACTTGCCACCGACATAGTCGCTGTCGCGGATGATGCGAAGACGTGAAGCCTCCTCATCCAAGGCGTCGATCTGCCGGGTGACTTCGCAGAGGAAGTACGTGGGTCCTTTGCTGCCGTCAGCCAGGCGGTAGTCACACTCGACAAACTCGAAGCCTTCGGGGTCGATGTCGGCGAATGCTTCGCGCAGGCGCTCCGACACCAGCCAGTAGCCACTCATCCCGCCCTCAAGATCCTCAGGAAGGCTACCCTTCCTTGGCGAATGCCGCAGGAGAGGCCTCTCGGCCAACTCAGGAAATCCGCCGCCCTCAGGCCGCAGGATCAGTCGAGGAGGGGTGCGAAGCGTCGTGATGTTCTCAAATACGACGCCGTGCCCCTTCCCGCCTCGGGTGGTGTCCGGCATCAGCAGGAAGAACTGCTCACTCGCAATGTGACTCATATTCGGTAGCTCCATGCCGCGGATCCACTCCCGGAGGCTTGCTTCGCCATGATCAGATGGCCGCCGCGTCGATTGTGGAGATACCACTCCTTCGCGCGTCGGCAGGAATGCCAACCGCGCGAAGGGCATCCACGAAGCAGCGATCAACAACGACAAACATAGTAAATGGCGTTAGGAATACGAGCCTTGAAGTAAACGTGTCCGGCCTCGGATGTACCGCCCTGCTTCAGTGGCGTTCCAGGGGCAGCCACGTAGATCGTTACCGTGTACTTGTCTTCCATGATCATTTCCTATTTCGATCTGTGCCCATAGGCCACAAGAAGCTCCGCCTCGTTGCTCCCCAGTTGGGGGTCTGGCCGCGGCAACCGGATACTCAGTCTGTACTTCCCCGGCTGCGGCGCTTGTGCCCTAGCAAGTGCCAGCTGAGCGTAGTCGCCATCGGCTGGGTACAGTCCAGCCAACTGCAGAGAGTGATAATCCACGTCGTCCAACCACCCACCGGGCACATGCCCATCTGGACCGATGGGCACAAGCGACGCGTCGTCTCCCGCCAGCGCGTCCAACCGCACCAAAGGGACTGGCATGCTTTGCCGCCCGTCAACGCGCTCCAGTTTCAACTCGGCAGATAAGCCCAGACGCCTCATTTCGTTCACAGCATCCAAGGCATCCAGCTTGTCGTTGCCTCGCACACGGATTCCGAGAAACAGGTGGGAGCTGCCGCTTCTGCCGGGCGGCGGCAGGGTGAACTCGACGATCATGGGCGATGCCATCGGGACTAGTGGCAACGGCCTGACCATTGGCGCCATATCTGCACGACTGGCGGAAGCATTTGGCGTTGCCATAACACGCGACTGTCCTTGGCAACTGCTCAGCAGAGCACCTGACAGGGCCAGCAGCAAGCAGAGCAGTGTTCTTCCTTGTGGAAACATTGCGGTCTCTCGTTGCGACATCAGTTGGCTATCAGGGCGAGGCCTGACGATCTCTTATACACCCCAGTGAAGATTGGTTCTGCGAACGGGTTCACCCCGTCCCAGCCCATGAGACACCCCCACGTCATCCTCCCCTC
>JAFAFD010000429.1 GCA_023423675.1 Pseudomonadota bacterium
GCCCGCCGCGGGGGGGCCCGCCCCCGCGCGGCCGCCCCCCCGCGCAGGGTATCCGGGTCGGCGAAGGCCAGCAGCCGGCAATCATCACGCGGCTGCTGGACAAGGCGGACACACAGCTCCGGGCCGATCCCCGCCGGCTCGCCCGGTACCAGAGCGAGCTCGGGGCGCATCGGTCAGGGCTGCTGCGGCGTCGCGGTGTTCTCCGCGCGGTCGCCACTGCGGAAGCTGACGTAGGCTTCGCCACGCAGTTCCTGCAGGAAGCGGTTGTATTCGTCTTCCAGCTTGCGGCGGCCGATGGTCTCGCGGACCTGGGCACGCTGGTTGTCGCTGGTCACGTCGGTCTGGCGCGTGGCAACGCGCTGCACGATGTGCCAGCCGGCATCGGTACGGAACGGCTGGCTGACGCCGCCGTCCTGGATGCCTTCGACCTGCTGGCCGAACGCCGGACCGAAGGCATCGGCCGGGAACCAGCCCAGATCGCCGCCCTGGCCCTTGCTGTTGTTGTCTTCCGACGATTCCTTGGCCACGGCCTGGAAGTCGGCACCACCGACGATGCGGGCACGCAGGGTGTCGATCTTGGCCTTGGCGGCCGCGTCGGTCTGGTTGTCGTCCACGCGCACCAGGATGTGGCGGCCGTGGTACTCGGTGACGGTGTGGTCGCCGGTGGCGGCGTTGGCATCACGCACTTCCACCAGCTTCAGCAGCTGGAAGCCGCTCGGGCCACGGATCGGACCGACCACGTCGCCGGCCTTCATCTGCTGCATCATCTGCGCGAAGGCGGCCGGGATCTCATCCAGGCTGCGCCAGCCCAGATCGCCGCCTTCCAGCGCGTTGGGGCTGTCCGAATAGCGGACGGCGGCGGCGTTGAAGTCCAGCTCGCCCTTGTCCAGCAGTGCCTTCACGCCATCGGCCTTCTTCTGGCCAGTGGAGATCTGTTCGGCGGTGGCGCCGTCGGGCAGGGCCACCAGGATGTGCGCCAGGTGGTACTGGTTGCCGACGGTGGCCTGCTGCTTCAGGGCAGCATCGACTTCGCCTTCGCTGACGCTGATGCGGCTCTGGGCGAAGCTCTGGCGCAGGCGCTGCACGGTGATCTCGTCACGCACCGAGGCGCGGAAATCAGCGAAATCGATGCCGTCGCTGGCCAGGCGCTGGCGCAGGGCGTCCAGGTTGGAACCGTTCTGCTGGGCGATCGAGTTCATCGCCTGGTTCAGTTCCTGGTCGCTGATGCGGATGCCGCTGCCCTGGGCGCGGGCGACCTGCAGCTTGACCAACACCAGGCGCTCGAGCACCTGGCGGCTGAGCACGTCGTCGGGCGGCAGCTGGTTCTCACGACCGGCGTACTGGGCCTTGATGTTGACGATCGCGCGCTGCAGTTCGCTCTGCAGCACCACGTCCTCATCGACGATGGCTGCAATGCGGTCCAGCGGCTGGGTCTCCTGGGCGATGACCTGGAGGGGGGCGGACACGCTGGACACGGCCAGCAGCGAAGCGAGTAGGACGGGGAAGCTCTTGGTCATGGGATCTGGTTTGGATCGTAGTCGTCCCGGGTCGCCCCGGTGTTGCTGGGCGGCACGAGATAGAGGTCGTCGCGGTTGTACCCGAGGATAGCACGGCGCAGGGTGCGGTCCGTGTCCTGGCCCAGTGAGCTCAGGCCCTTGAGCACGAACTCGAGCTGGATGGAGTTGTTCAGTTCACCTTCGCGGTTGCGCACGTAGCGGCGGGCCACGGCGCGCACGGCCAGGCAGCAGCTGTCCCACTGCACGCCACCGATGATTTCCAGCGGCTTGCTGTCCTGGATCGAGTAGTAATAGCGGCCGACCAGGCTCCAGCGCTCGTTCAGCGGGTACAGGAACGACAGGTCGGCCTGTTCCAGCAGGGTGCGCTCTTCCTTGGTGGCATTGGCCGCCGCACCGGCGTTGATGCGGTAGCGGTAGCTCAGGTTGACCACGCCGTCGTTGGACATCAGGTAGCGGGCGCGGACGCTGGCCAGATCCTCACGCTTGTACTTCGGGTCCCACTGGTAGGTGGCGCCGAGGGTCCAGCGGTCGTTGATCATGTAGTTCGAATCGGCGATCCAGGCCGACTTGCCCTTTTCGACCGGGGCGCCGCCCGGGGTCACGGTCACCCGCGACTCGTCGAAGTACTGGATCTGGCCGATCGAGGCCGAGAAGCGTTCCTTGCCCGTGGTCTGGTCGATGAAGCGGGTGCTGACCGCCATGGTCAGCTGGTTGGCGTCGTTCTGGCGGTCGGCGCCGGTATAGCGCGAATCGCGGAACAGCTGGCCCCAGCTGAAGGTGAAGTCACGCGTATCGAATACAGGCAGTTCGTCCTGGTTGCGGTAGGGCGTGCGCAGGTAGAACAGGCGCGGCTCCAGGGTCTGCAGGAAGGACTTGCCGCCGATCTTGGTGTCGCGGTCGAAGAACAGGCCGGCATCCAGGCTGGCGATCGGCATACTGCGGCTGGGCGAGGTGTTCCCGCGCAGCTGGTCCGGCGTCGCGGTGGTCGGATCAATGCCCTGCGAGCGAAGGATCTGGCCACGGATCCCGTTGACGCCGTCCACCAGGCTGCGGTCCAACTGATAGGCGGTGTAGCGGTAGGCCAGAGTCGGAGTGACATACCAGGCCGCGCCGCTGATCGGGAACGAGACGGACGGCTTGATGTCCAGGCGTGAGCCCCCACTGACACCGATGCCGTCGGTCTGGCGCACGCCGGTGCGCACGTACTCGCCCTCGCTGTCCACGGTCTTCAGGTTGATGTCATCGTGGGTGAAGCGCACGGCCTCGGCGTACAGCGAGGTTTCCACCCACGGCAGCAGCGACTTGTCCCAGTTGAAGTACACGCGCGGCTGGCGGTTGTAGGCCAGGGCGCGCTCGTCCAGCGTGTAATCGGTCAGCTGCCAGCGGTCGGCCATGATGCCGGCGGTCCAGTCCTGGCCGGTGCCGTACAGGCCGATGGTGCTCTGCAGGTTGGAGGCGGTCACGCCGACCAGGCGGTTGGCGAAGTCCTCGACATAGCGCTCATCGCTGACCCAGGCCAGGTTGGCACGCGCCTGCCAGTGGCTGTCCACGTTGTGGTAACCGTTGAACATCACCCGACCGCGGTCGCGATCGCGCAGCTCGTCGTTGGGCATGTACGCGGTCAGCAGTTCGCCGCGGCCGCCGTTGTAGAGGTAGCGGAACTCGTTGTCGAGCATCAGGCCGCGCCGGCTCATGTAGCGCGGCGTCAGCGTGTCGTCGTAGTTCGGCGCCAGGTTCAGGTAGATCGGCTGGGCGTAATCGAAACCGTTGCGGCCGGACATGCCCAGCTGCGGGAACAGCAGGCCGGTCTTGCGGCGGTCATCGATCGGGAACTTGAAGTACGGCGCCCACAGCACCGGCACCTTGCCGATGCGCAGCACGGCATTGCGTGCGGTGCCGAAGCCCTCGTCGTTGTCCACTTCGATTTCCGGTGCCGACAGCTTCCACACCGGCTGCGAGGGATCGCAGGTGGTGTAGGTAGAGCGGTGCATCTGGCCGACGGCGCCCTGCAGGTCGACCGATTCGGCATCGCCGTTGCCACGGCGCGACACCAGCTGGTACTGGATGTCGGTGATCTTGTGGGTGTCGCTTTCCTGGTTGCCCTCGGCACGCTTGGCGACCATGCGGATCGACGCATCCTGGTAGCGCACATTGCCGTCGGCGATGTAGTTGCCACTCTCGGTGTCGAAGCTGAGCTTGTCGGTACCGACGAACTGGTCGCCACGGCGCAGCGCCACGTTGCCCTGGTACTGCGGTACGGTGGTGGTGCCCAGCAGCTGGTTACCCTCGATTTCGGTGGGCTGCTGCTCGCGCTCGGCGCTGGCGGCGGCCTTGTCCTGCCCGGCTACGGGGACCGGGGTAGGGGCATCGGTGAAGGCAGGAATGACCTCGGTTGCCGGGCACAGGCCCCAGTTGAGCGGCTTGTCATCGGCCATCGCGGGAAGGCAGACGGCGATGCTCAGGGGCAGGGGAAGCAGGCGGAGGGCTCGGCGCACGCGGTTCGGATTCGGGCGAAAACGGACGGTAGATTGCCCCATCCGCTGCATAGGGGCAATGAAGGTTGCCGCCCGCTGCCGGTTCGGGTTCATCCAGCCCGTGGCCCCGATGCCCCTTCCAGCAGGGCCCGGACATGGGCCACGGTGCACTCGGACAGGGCCTGCAGGTCATAGCCGCCCTCCAGCATCGACACCACCCGGCCGGCCGCGTGGCGGCGGGCCAGCGCATGCAGTTCGGCGGTGATCCAGGCGAAATCGTCGGTTTCCAGCATCAGGTCGGCCTGCGGGTCGCGCAGGTGGGCGTCGAAGCCGGCCGATATCAGCAGCAGCTGCGGGCGGAAGTCGTCGATGGCCGGCAGCATCTCGTCGGCCCAGACATTGCGGAAGCGGAACCCGCCACTGCCCGGCGGCAGCAGGATGTTCATCAGGTTGCCAGCGCCACGGTCGCGGCGCAGGCCCGAATTGGGGAACAGCCCGGCCTGGTGGGTGCTGTAGTACGACACCCGGGCGTCGTGCTGGAAGATGTCCTGGGTGCCGTTGCCGTGGTGGACATCGAAGTCCACCACCGCGATGCGCTCCAGCCCGTGGCGGTCGCGCGCGTAGGCGGCGGCCACGGCGATGTTGTTGAGCAGGCAGAAGCCCATCGCCGTGCTGCTGGTCGCGTGGTGGCCGGGCGGGCGCACCGCGCAGAACGCCAGCGGGTCATCGCCGAGCATCACCGCATCGACCGCGGCCACGCCGGCGCCGGCCGCGTGCACGGCGGCGCTGGCCGAACCGGGCGAGGTCCAGGTGTCCATGTCGAGCTGGCGCAGCGGCAGGGTCTGCGGCTGCAGGACGAAGTCGAGCAGGGCGCTGTCGTGCACCCGGCTCAGTTCACCGAACTTGGCCGGCGGTGCCTGGCGCCAGTCCAGCTGGCCGGGGAAGGCCTGGTGCAGGGCATCGAGCACCACCTGCAGCCGCTGCGGGCACTCGGGGTGGTCGGGGCCGGGGTCGTGCTGCAGGCAGGCGGGGTGGGTATAGACCAGCATCGGCGGTCAGCGCTGCCGGTGCTGCGGCTGCCACAGCGCCTCGCCGTGGCCATCGGCACGGGCCAGCACCCGCGACAGCACGAACAGCAGGTCGGACAGCCGGTTGAGGTACTGCAGGGCTTCGCTGCGCACGCTTTCCACCCGCGCCAGGGCGACGGTCTCACGCTCGGCCCGGCGCACGATGGTGCGTGCCAGGTGGCAGCGCGCGGCCGCTTCGCCGCCGGCCGGCAGGATGAATTCCTTCAGCATCGGCAGGTCGGCGTTGTAATGATCCAGCTGCTGTTCCAGCGCCGAGATGTCGGCGGCGTGGATGGCGGCATGGCCCGGCACGCACAGCTCGGCGCCGAGGTCGAACAACTGGTGCTGCAGGTGGACCACCAGCGACCGCACGTCGTCGGGCAGTGCCGTGGCCAGCAGCAGGCCGAGCGCGGCGTTGGCTTCATCCACCGTGCCATACGAGGCCACGCGCAGGTCGTCCTTGCCGACCCGGCTGCCATCGCCGAGGCCGGTGCTGCCGTCATCGCCGGTACGGGTGTAGATGCGCGAAAGACGATGGCCCATGCGATGGCTCAGTGCTGGATGTCGCGGCGGGCCTGCTGCAGCTTCAGCACCTGCTCGACCGCCAGCTGCAGGGCCGCGGCCAGCGCCACGTAGATGGCCGTGGTGCGCAGGTAGGGGCCGAACCACTGCGCGTAGTTCTGCGCCCAGCCGGCCACGCTCGGCTCGGCCACGTTGCGGGTGGTCCAGTAGAAGCCGCCCTGTGCCAGCAGGTGGCACAGCGCCACCGAGGCCACCAGCAGCAGTGCGCCCTTGCCCAGGGTCGACCAGTGCGCGCCGTGGTAGTTGCGGCCCAGCAGCAGGCCACCGGCCCACAGCGAGAAGTACGCCGGCAGCAACAGCCAGTAACCCGGCGAGACGCAGTAGTGCTGCCAGAAATCCAGGCCGCTGCTGCGGATCACGATCCAGTCCACCAGCACCGCGAAGACCATCAGCAGCGGGAAGGCCCAGCGCGTCCAGCGCGCCAGGTAGAAGCCACCGATGAAGAACACCGCCCAGGACGCATCGGGGATGGCTGCGAAGTGGTTGACCCGGGTCGCCGCCAGCAACAGCACAAGCACGGAGAGGACAAAGGCGCGGTTGGCGGTGTCGGACATGGCAGCGGGCCCGGAGCGGATTCAGCTTTCATTCTAGCCCGCCGCGCGGGTTGGCGCAGGGCCCGGCGGCGAGCGCGTATCATTGGCTCATGATTGAACGACATGACGTGCTGATCGTCGGTGGCGGTCTGGTGGGAGCCAGCCTGGCCATCGCCCTGGACCGGCTGGGCCTGGACGTGGGCCTGCTCGAGGCCAGCCCGGCCGGCGAACTGCCGGCGGTGTTCGACCAGCGCAACCTCAGCTTTGCCGCCGCCACCGTCAATGCGCTGACCGCGCTGGGGGTGATGCAGAAGCTGGCGATGGCGCCCGGCCCGATCCGCCGCATCCATGTCAGCCGCGCCGGGGATTTCGGCCGGGTCCAGCTCGACGCGGCCGATTACGACCGGCCGTGGTTCGGCCAGGTGGTGGTGGCGCGCGATTTCGGCCAGGCGCTGGAAGCGCGCCTGCAGGAACTGCCGCGCCTGCACCGTTACCGGCCGATGCGTTTCCTTGGCCTGGGTGAGGTGATCGACGGCAACCGCCAGGTGCGCG
Source organism: Pseudomonadota bacterium (assembly GCA_023423675.1). GTDB lineage: Bacteria > Pseudomonadota > Gammaproteobacteria > Xanthomonadales > Xanthomonadaceae > Stenotrophomonas. The sequence goes on from JAFAFD010000429.1 coordinate 6,726, forward strand.
TGGCCGACGAGAGCGGCGAGCGCGTGCTGCAGGCACGGCTGGTGGTCGGTGCCGACGGTACCGCCAGCGGCGTGCGCGAGGCATTGGGCATCGACGTCGACCGCCATGATTTCCTGCAGACCCTGTTCGTCGCCCGTGTGCGCAGCCAGCGCGCGCCCGATGGCAGTGCCTGGGAGCGTTTCACGGACACCGGACCGACGGCACTGCTGCCGCGTGGTGACCGCCACTTCGGCTGCGTGCACGGCGTGGCCCGTGACCAGGCCGAGGCGGTGATGGCGCTGGACGATGCCGCCTGGCTGCAGCGCCTGCAGAATGCGCTGGGCTGGCGCGCCGGGCGCCTGCTTGAATCCGGTCCGCGCAGTGCCTATCCGCTGATCCAGGTGCTGGCGCGCGCGCTGGCCGGGCAGCGCACGGTGCTGCTCGGCAATGCCGCGCAGACCATCCACCCGCTGGGGGCGCAGGGTTTCAACCTGGGCCTGCGCGATGCGCTGACCCTGGCCGAGCTGCTGGAAGACGCGGGCGGTGATGCCGGCAGCGATGGCCTGCTGCAGGCCTACGTGGCCCGCCGCGAAGAGGACCGCCGGCAGACGGTGGCGTTCTCCGGTGGCCTGGCCCGGCTGACCAGCAACCCGGCTCCGCTGCTGCGGCCGCTGCGCAGCCTGGGCCTGGTCGCCGCGCAACGCGCGTCGGTGCAGTCGATGCTGGTCGGCGGCGCGATGGGTTTCCGCGGTGATGTGCCGCGCCTGTGCCGTGGGGAGGCCGCATGAGCCGCCGCATGCGCCTGGACGTGGCCATCGTCGGCGGTGGCGTGGTCGGTGCCGCCTGTGCGCTGGCGCTGGCCGATGCCGGTCTGTCGGTCGCCCTGGTCGAAGGCCGCGAGCCGTCGCCGTGGCAGGCTGCGCAGCCGGACCTGCGGGTGTTCGCGTTCGCCGCCGACAACGTGCAGCTGCTGCAGCGCCTCGGCGTGTGGCCGGCGATCGCACAGGCCCGTGCCTGGCCGTACCGGCGCATGCAGGTATGGGATGCGGCCGGTGGCGAGGATCTGTTGTTCGACGCCGACCGCTTCGGTCGTCGCGAGCTGGGCTACATCGTCGAGAACGGCCTGCTGCAGGACCGCCTGTGGGCGGCGCTGCCGGCCGCCGGTGTGCAGCTGCACTGCCCGGCGCGGGTGGAAGCGCTGGAGCAGGACGAAGACGGCGTGCGCCTGCGCCTGGACGATGGCCGTCGCCTGGATGCCGCGCTGGCCGTGGCCGCTGATGGTGCCGAATCAACCCTTCGCCAACTGGCCGGGATCGAGGTCGAGCGCCACGATTACCACCAGCGTGGCGTGGTGGCCTATGTGGACAGCGAACTGCCGAACCAGGCCACCGCCTGGCAGCGCTTCCTGCCCACCGGGCCGCTGGCCCTGCTGCCGGTGGCCGAGCGCCGCAGCTCGATTGTCTGGACCTTGCCCGAGGAAGAGGCCGCACGCGTGCTCGCCCTGGACGAAGCCGCCTTCAACCGCGAACTGACCCGTGCCTTCGCCGCGCGCCTGGGCGAACTGCGCCTGGCCTCGCCGCGCGCGGCGTTCCCGCTGCGCCGGCAGCTGGCCCGCCATTACGTGGCCGGTCGCGTGCTGGCGTTGGGCGATGCCGCACACGTGGTGCACCCGCTGGCCGGGCAGGGCGTGAACCTGGGGCTGCGCGATGTCGCCGCCCTGCAGCAGTGGCTTGCACCGTCGGCCGAACGCCGTGGCCAGCCGCGCCTGTCGCCGCAGCGCCTGCAGCGCTGGGCCCGCGAACGGCGCAGCGACAACCAGATTGCCGCCTACAGCTTCGATGCGATCAACCGGCTGTTCTCCAACGACGAAATGCACCTGACCCTGGCCCGCGGCCGCGCGCTGGGCTGCGTCGGCAAGTGGCCGCCGCTGGTGCAGGCCTTCTGGAAGCGCGCCGCCGGCGTCTAAGCGGAACGCCCCGGTAGGCGCCAACAGCAGGTCATGCCGTGGGACGCCCCGGTAGCGCCGGGCCATGCCCGGCGAGCGCGCAGCGCGGTAGTCGCCAACCTTGGTTGGCGCGCGTGAATCGGATCAGTCGATCAGCCAGCCGGCCAGGTCGGTGCGGTCCAGCTTGCCGCGGTGCTTCACGTCCAGCGAGGTGAACTCATCGGCCAGCGCCGGGTTGGCCTGTGCCTCGTCGCGGCTGATGAAACCATCGCCGTCCACATCCAGTGCGGCGAAGTGGATGCGGTACTGCCCGACCACGCTGGCCGGGCTGACCGAGCGCACCGTTACCGGCGTTTCGCCCAGCGGCACGGCGATGTCGACGCTGCCGGTCACCCGGCCACTGGCCAGTGACTGCTGGCGGACCACGCCGCTGTCGTCGCGCAGCGGTGCGCTCTGTGCCGGCTGGGGCAGGGCCACCTGCGCCGACGCAGCCGCCGGCAGCAGGACCATCAGGAGTGGAATCAGTCGAAAGTGCATGCAGTCGTGTTCCCGGTAGCGCCGGGCATGCCCGGCGGACATCGTGTCTCAGCGCAGCGGCGAGGCCAGCACCGTGATCTCTTCGCGGTCGTGGTAGAGCTGCTTGGCACGCACCGCCAGCGGCTTGCCGGCCTGCTCCTGGAACAGGTCCAGGCACAGCCGGGTTTCGTCCCAGCGCTTCTTCATCGGCAGCTTCAGGTTGAAGATCGCGTGTTTGCACCAGCCTTCGCGGAACCAGGTGGCCATGCGCTCGGCCACGCGGCGCGGCTGCTCGACCATGTCGCAGACCATCCAGTCCAGCGGCTGGTCCGGGTGCCAGTGGAAACCATCGGCGCGCAGGTGCTCGACCAGGCCGGTGTCCAGCACATGCTGGCGCAGCGGGCCGTTGTCGATGCTCAGCACGTGCATGTGCTGGCGGGTCAGCACCCAGGTCCAGCCGCCCGGTGCGGCGCCGAGGTCGGCGGCGCGCATGCCGGGCTTTGCCAGTTGTTCGCGCTCTTCCGGGGTCAGCAGGGTCAGCAGTGCTTCGTCCAGCTTCAGCGCCGAGCGCGAAGGCGCTTCGGGCAGCAGCTTCAGGCGCGGGATGCCCAGCGCCCACGGTGCGCTGTCGGCCGGGTCGGCCACGCAGACGAAGGCATGGGTGCCATCGACGAACACCACATGCAGGCGCGGCAGGCGCGCATTGGGCTTGTCGGTCAGCTTGCCGGCCTTGCGCAGCGCCGGACGCAGCGCGTTGCCGAAGGCGCGGGCCAGCCCGGACAGCGGCTTGCCGGCATCCGAATCGGGGTGCTCCACCCACAGGTCGCCGAAGCGCGGCGCATCGGCCAGCACCTCCAGCATCGGGGTGATGCGATCGGCCGGGTCCAGCTGCGGCAGTTCGGCCAGCACCACCAGCTTCTGCCGGGCGAAGATCAGCTCGCGCCAGCGCAGGCGCGGGGCCAGTGCGGCGGCTTCGTCGCACATGAACAGCACGTAGCCATCATTGCGCTGGGTGCGCGCATAGCCGGCAAAACCGGCTTCGCCGGCGCGGAACTGCAGTTCGCCGGCCAGCTCGGGCTCGAAGCCCTGGCGGCACAGGCACAGCAGGCCGATGCCTGCCTCAGTAACGGGCGCCATCACTCTCTCCATAGGCACGCAGCACGCTGCGCGCATCATCACGGTTCAGACCCTGCACGACGTCGATGCCGCGCTTGTTGAGCTCACCGACCCAGTCGGCGGGCAGCGGGCCTTCATCGAACGGGGTCAGTTCTTCCACATCGGCCGCGCTGGCGCCGATCAGCAGGCGGTCGATGCCGGCCCACACGGTCGCGCCGTAGCACTGGCAGCACGGCTGCGAGCTGGTGGCCAGGGTGATCGGCGACAGCACCGCGTTCAGGCGTGGCGTCTGCAGGCGCTGCTGGGCCAGCATGTAGGCCATGTTCTCGGCATGCGCCAGCGAGGTCGCATGCGGCATCACCCGGTTCACGCCGGCAGCGATCACCTTGTCTTCCGGGCCGAACACCACCGCGCCGAACGGGCCGCCGCTGGCGTGCTCGATGTTCAGCCGCGACAGCGCGATGGCCAGCGCGACCTTGGCCTCATCGCCGGGATAGCGACGATCCAGGTCGATCTGGTCGTGGATCCAGGCGGGCAGGGTCAGGTGGACTTGCGCGTACAGCATCGCGGGGTGCCTCGTGTGGAAGATGAAGAGGTGCGGCGGGTTCGGAAACCGGCGCGCAGTGTAGCGGCAGCCGGGTGCACCGGGGGTGTCTGCTCAGTCGTCCAGGTCGGTGCGGACCACCACGTACTGCTTGCGGAACTCCAGCCCGGCCTGCGGCCAGCGTGCGGCGTAGGCGCGCAGCAGGGGCAGGGCGGCGGGGAAGTCGTGGCCGTTGACCCGGCAGTCGGCCTCGCACTGGCCGTCCGCATCGCGCGAAGCGAACAGGCGGATGCCGAGGAACTGGCGGGTCTTCAGCAGGTCGTTGAAGGCGTCCAGGCTCTGGGTGAACAGGCAGCACGGGCAGGAGCCGTGGTCGTCCTCGCTGCAGGTGGCAGCGTCGTCGGCGGGCTCGGTGCGGTAATGGGCCAGCGGGCCCAGCACCACCGCGCGCGCCAGCGGCGTTCCGGTTTCCTCGGCGCCGTAGCGCAGGGTCAGCATCTGCAGCTCGGGCGCATCGTCGGCACCGATGGCGGCCTGCAGGGTGGCCAGGTCGACCCGCACCCAGTTCTCGAAGCCGGACAGCGCGGCCTCCTGCTGGCTGTCGCCGGCGGCGTGCTGGTATTCGAACAGGCCATCGGCGAACAGCTGCGGATGGCGTGCCTCGATCACCGTGGAGGTCTGCCAGCCGCCGTTGTCGCGCGGCTCGGCGCCCACCGGGTGCGGGCTCAGGCGCAGGCCGCTGTCCAGCACCAGTTCGTCACCGTCGAGGGTGCAGGCGATGTCACGGCCCAGCAGCACCTGCTGCAGCAGCGGAAGAAGGGCATTGGCGGAAGCGGTCATGTCGAAGGGCCTGCCTGGAGCGGTGGGTGGACAGCCAGGCGGTGCCTGGCATCAGCGAAGGGCGTCGAGTTCGGCGCGATAGCGCTGTGCCTCGGACTGCTGCTGCGGGTCGTTGCCGTGGTCGCGCAGCCAGGTCTCCAGCTCGCGTCGATAGTCCGCGCGGAAGCCGGCGTTGTCCGGACTGAAATGCAGCTTGCGCGCGGCCACGTCCACCCGTTCGCGCGCACGTGCGCGGGCCTGGGCGATGCCATAGGGCGACTGCTCGGTGAGGATGACGAAGTTGCGGGCAAAGCCGTTGACGTACTTGACTGCAAACGGCTGGTTGGCGCCCGGGATGCGGATCGCATTGCTCAGCGGCCACAGGGCTGCCGTATCGGTATGCATGACCGTTTCGACATCGCGGCCGTCGGCCGTATGCAAAACGACCTCGTAACGCCAGATGTACTGTTCGTTCAACTGCGAGCTGGTCTGTTCAGCCCGCACGATGATCGCCTCGCCCGGTTCGCCGGCCAGGTTGAGGAAGGCCGCGTTGGCAAACTGCCCGACGATCATGTTCAGCAGGGCCAGAGGGAACACGACCAGAGCGAAGCCAGGGCGGCGGCGGCGCCACGACACCAGGCCGATCAGCAGCAGCGCGGCGAAGAAGACCAGCACTGCGTGCCCGGTCAGCAGCCAGAACAGGAAAGACAGGACAGTCAGCATGGCGGCTCGAGAGCGGGCGCCGTCGAGGCGCCCGCCTATCCGATCAGGCCGACCAGGTGTCGCGCAGGGTCACGCTGCGGTTGAACACCGGCTTGGCTTCGGTGTGGTCGCGGCGGTCGGCGACGAAGTAGCCGGTGCGCTCGAACTGGAACGACTGCTCAGGGGTGGCGCTGGCCGCGGCCGGTTCGACATAGCCGGTGACGGTGCGGCGCGATTCCGGGTTGAGGTAGTCGCGGTAGGTCTTGCCTTCCGACTCCTCGTCCGGGTTCGGCACCGAGAACAGGCGGTCGTACAGGCGGATCTCGGCCGGCACGGCGTGCACGGCGCTGACCCAGTGGATGGAGCCCTTGACCTTGCGGTTGGCGCCTTCCATGCCCGGACGCGATTCCGGATCCAGCCAGCCGCGCAGCTCGGTGATGGTGCCGTCGGCATCCTTGATCACTTCATCGCAGCGGATGATGCCGGCACCGCGCAGGCGCACTTCGCCACCCGGCACCAGGCGCTTCCAGCCCTTGGGCGGCACTTCGGCGAAGTCCTCGCGGTCGATCCACAGCTCGCGGGCGAACGGCACCTGGCGGCTGCCGAAGCTTTCGTCCTTGGGGTGGTTGCTGAAGGTCAGCTGCTCTTCGTGGCCTTCGTCGAGGTTGGTCAGCACCAGCTTCACCGGATCGATGACGGCCATGCGGCGCGCGGCGGCACTGTCCAGGTCCTCGCGCAGCGCGCCTTCGAGCACGCTGAAATCGATCAGCGAATTCTGCTTGCTGATGCCCACGCGCTCGGCGAAAAGGCGCATCGCTGCCGGGGTGTAGCCGCGGCGACGCAGGCCCTGCAGGGTCGGCATGCGCGGGTCTTCCCAGCCGTCCACCAGCTGTTCGGTGACCAGCGCCATCAGCTTGCGCTTGCTCATCACCGTGTAGTTGATGTTCAGGCGCGAGAACTCGATCTGGCGGGGCTTGGCGGCTTCGCGCGGCAGGCCGGCGTCGACCAGCGGCTGGGTCAGCGCGTCGTCATGGGCGAAATCGACGTTGTCCACGCACCAGTCGTACAGCGGGCGGTGGTCTTCGAATTCCAGCGTACACAGCGAGTGGGTGATGCCCTCGATGGAATCGCCCAGTGCATGCGCGAAGTCGTACATCGGGTAGATCGGCCACGCATTGCCGGTGTTCTGGTGCTCGACATGCTTGATGCGGTACAGGGCCGGATCGCGCAGGTTGATGTTGCCGCTGGCCATGTCGATCTTGGCGCGCACGGTGCGCGCACCGTCCGGGAATTCACCGGCACGCATGCGGCGGAACAGGTCGAGGTTCTCCTCGACGCTGCGGTCGCGCCACGGCGACGGGCGGCCCGGCTCGGTGAGGGTGCCGCGGTAGGCGCGCACTTCCTCGGCCGACAGGTCGCAGACGTAGGCCTTGCCCTGCTCGATCAGCTTCTCGGCGGCCAGGTAATAGGTCTGGAAGTAATCCGAGGCGTGGCGCAGCTCGTTCCAGGTGAAGCCCAGCCAGCGCACGTCGTCCTGGATGGCGGCCACATACTCGGGGTCTTCCTTGGCCGGGTTGGTGTCGTCGAAGCGCAGGTTGCAGACGCCGCTGAACTCACCGGCCAGGCCGAAGTTCAGGCAGATCGACTTGGCATGGCCGATGTGCAGGTAGCCGTTCGGCTCAGGCGGGAAGCGGGTCTTGATCGCCTGGTGCTTACCGCTGGCCAGGTCCTCGCGCACGATCTGGCGGATGAAATCGCGCTTCTCGTGGCTGTCGGCGGGGGTCTCGGGGCTGGCGGGGGTGTGCTCGGACATGAGTCTGGGGCGAAAAAGGGCAGAAAGACCAACAGTCTAGCGCGTACCGGCCAGGGCTGCCGGGGTTTGCCGCCATGCCCGGCGGGCGCAGCGGCGCGATTCAGGCCCCGGGCGTATGCTGGAACCCTGCCCCGAGGAGCTGCCC
>JAFAFD010000451.1 GCA_023423675.1 Pseudomonadota bacterium
TCGTCACGCCTCGTCAACGTCGTTGAACCATTCAAAAGACGCTTGAAATCCGCCGCATCCAACCGGCCTCGATGACACGTAGAGATAGGCACAACGCGCTGCGAAAGCTGCCACTGGCGCGTTATCCGCAGGCACCCCTGCATCCATCCAGAGGCCGAACGGCCTTGTCCACTGAGGAAACGAACATGCGTAGCCAGATCCAGCGTCTTGCCATTGCCGCGGGTATCGCGGTCGCCTGCACCGCACCTGCAGCGTTTGCCGCCGACAACCCGATGGTGGGCGGCGCACCGATGTATGCCAACAAGACCATCGTGGAAAATGCTTCCACGGCCAAGAACCTCAGCACCCTGGTGGCTGCAGTGAAGGCTGCCGGCCTGGTCGATACGCTGAGTGGCAAGGGCCCGTTCACCGTCTTTGCGCCCGCCAACGAAGCCTTCGAAAAACTTCCCGCCGGCACCGTGGATACGCTTCTGAAGCCTGAAAACAAGGCCAAGCTGACCAAGCTGCTGACCTACCACGTGGTATCGGGCACCTACACCTCGAGCCAGCTGACTGCGGCGGCCCGCAGCCACGGTGGCACCAGCACGTTGAAGACCGTGCAGGGCGAGCCGCTGACAGTGAAGCTGCAGGACGGCAAGGTCTGGGTGATCGATGCCAAGGGTGGCAAGGCCTCGGTGACGACCGCTGATGTCATGCAGTCCAACGGCGTGGTGCACGTGGTCGACAGCGTGCTGATGCCGAAGTGACACCCGCCAGCGGGGCCCGTGCTCATGCATGGGCTCCGCTCTGCGGCAAAAGCACTCAGTGCGCCTGCTGCGGCCGGCGTGCGTCCAGTGCTTCCTTGATGCGTTCAATATCCCGGCCGCCCGCGTCGGCGAGACGACGTACCTGCTGGCGCTCTTTCGGCGGTAACGGCGGGGCCTGATCAAGCGCCGCAGTCTCCACCAGCCGGGCAACCGCTTCGCGCAACGGCAGCTCGGGGTACAGCCGCGCGGCACACCAGCGCTCGGCGAAGCGTTTGCCCTGGCGGATGCTGGCGGCACGCACATCCTTGGTCTGCCACATCTTCTGCCCCTTCATCCAGAGCCGGACGCCGGGCCGCCCGTCCGGGATGACCGCGGCCACTTCGCGCGCGTTCCACCACAACGCCCAGCGCTCGCCGGTCTGCACCCAGCCAGAGGGGGTGGGTGCGCGCTGGAAGCCGTGATGTGCGGAGGACGTAAGCATGGCCCAGAGAATACGGAGGGCGGTCTCACGGTCTGCGACGTCGATGATGGAAAACAAAAGGCCCCGGCAGAACCGGGGCCCCTGTCGCTTACTTTTCCTGCAGGAAGGTCAGCAGGTCCTGGTTGACCTTGTCCTTGTGGGTGTCGGTCAAGCCGTGCGGCGCACCCGGGTACACGATCAGCTTCGCACCCTTGATGAGCTTGGCCGACTGGCGGCCGGAGATGTCGATCGGCACGATCTGGTCGTCATCTCCGTGGATGACCAGGGTCGGCACGTCGAACTTCTTCAGGTCGGCGCGGAAGTCGGTGGCCGAGAACGCGGCGATCGAATCGTAGGTGTTCTTGTGGCCACCCTGCATGCCCTGCGCCCACCAGGCGTCGATCAGGCCCTGCGAGACCTTCGCACCCAAGCGGTTGAAGCCGTAGAACGGGCCCGACGGGATGTCCTTGTACAGCTGCGCGCGGTTGTCCATCTGCGCCTTGCGGATGCCGTCGAACACTTCGATCGGCAGGCCGTTGGGGTTGTCGGCGGTCTTCAGCATGAAGGGCGGTACCGAGCTGATCAGCACGGCTTTCTTGACCCGGCCGGTGCCATGGCGGCCGATGTAGCGCGCCACTTCGCCGCCACCGGTGGAGAAGCCGACCAGGGTCACGTCGTGCAGGTCGAGGGTGTTGATCACCGTGGCCAGGTCGTCGGCGTAGTGATCCATGTCGTTGCCATCCCAGGGCTGGCTGGAACGGCCGTGGCCACGACGGTCATGCGCGATCACCCGGTAGCCGTGGTTGGCCAGGAAGATCATCTGCGATTCCCAGCTGTCCGAGTTCAGCGGCCAGCCGTGGCTGAAGGTGACGACCGGGCCGTCCTTCGGGCCCCAGTCCTTGTAGTACAGCTGCACGCCATCGGCGGTGGTGATGTAGCTGGCGGTGCGCGCGATGCTGGTGACCGCGGCCGGCGTGGCCGGTTCGGCAGCCTGGGCGGACAGGCCGGCCTGGACCGACAGGGCCAGCGCGGCAGCGGCCAGAGTGCGGGTGATCGTTTTCATGGGGGAGCTCGCTTGGGTGGTGGTGTGGGACGTACTTTGCGCCGATGCTTGGGCGTTTAGGTTATGTATGGTCCGCAATACTTGATAAATCGTCTTGCACCGATGTGCGGATCAGCGCCGCGTGCAGGCGGCTGCATCGCAACCATTGGCGGCGATGCGCCCCTTCTCCAGCACCAGGATCCGGTTGGCCGCCCACAGCGCGCACGACATCGCGATGCAGGCGCAACGGGCAGGCGCCTTCGGCTTTTCCCAGAGCAGTTCAAAGTAGCCTTCGCCGATCCGCCCGCGGATGGTGCCGGCGTCTTCGTGGTGCACCGACCCGCTGCAGGTCAGCCCACGGTGCAGGCCCCAGGTCTGCAGTTCGGGCAGTGACTTCGAGCGCAGCGCTTCGTCTACCAGCTGCGTGAGGTCTGTGGATGGGTGGGTTGCCAGGGACTGCATCGGACGTTTCCGGAAGGGCTCATGTGCGCAGGGCGCCCGTGTGGGCGCCCTGCGGTCTAACGCATTGCTGCAGACAACGGCGTTGTCAGATGTCCTGGTGGTGGTGTGCCGGCGGGGTCACGGGCGCATCGCCGCCGCCCACGAAGTGGCGGACCACGAGTGCCCGCAGCGCTTCCTGGATCTGCTTGTCGTCGGCGGTGATGCGTTCGTGCTGGCGCAGGTGTTCCAGCCAGGACGCCGCAACGAAATATTCCAGGTGGATGCCCGGGCTGGCGACATCCTCGACCACACCCCAGACCACGGCACCATCGCGGCGGCGGATGATGCCCAGCTGGTGCATATGCTTGTGGAAGGCCGCGCGGTCTGCTTCGTCGATGCGGTACTCGAGGGTGACCAGCACCGGGCCGCGATCATGCGAGACGGCTACCGACAGCTCCGGTGCGGGCCAGTGCCCGGCCGGACGCAGGTTCAGTTCCTCGGTGCCGGCAATGCGTACGCGCCACACCAGCAGGCCACCGACCGCCGCACCGATGGCGGCCACCAGCAGGGCCAGCTCCGGCGAGGTCTTCTGGGCCAGGGCGCCCCAGCTCAGGCCACCGGCGGCCATGCCGGCCGAGAAGATCATGATGTACAGCGCCAGGGCGCGCGCACGCACCCAGGCCGGCACCGACGTCTGCGCCGCGATCTGCAGCGAGGACAGCACGGTGATCCAGGCAAAACCATTGATCATCATCACCGGCGGCAGCAGATACCAGCTGCGCAGCAGCGCCAGGCCCACCAGGCTGCCTGCCAGGGCGAGCGTGGCCAGCAGCACCAGCATGTCGCGGTCGAGCCTGGCACGCAGCTTGGGCAGCAGCAGTGCGCCGCCGACCGCGCCGATGCCGATGCAGCCCAGCAACATGCCGTACTGCCCTGCCCCGCCGTGCATCTGGCCGCGCACCACTACCGGCAGCAGCGCGTTGGCGGCGGCGGCAAAGAAGAAGAAGCCGACCGACTTGATCAGCACCGCCTGCAGCTTGCCGGCCTTGGTGGCGTAGCGGATGCCTGCCTTCAGGCCGGCACCGAAGCCTTCCGGCGGCAGGCTGGACGCGGTCGCGTCGCGCTTCCACGCCCACACCACCGCCAGCATGGCGGCAAAGGTGATGGCGTTGAAGGCAAACGCGTACATGGCACCGAGCTGGGACACGATGACGCCGCCGATGGCCGGGCCGATCGAGCGCGCGATGTTGATGCCGATCGAGTTGAGTGCCACCGCCGACGCCAGCATCGGCTGCGGCACCAGTTCGGACACGATCGCGGCCTGGGCCGGCATCGCCATCGCCGCGCCGCAGCCCATGCAGAATGTCAGCAGTACCAGCAGTTCCGGGCCGAGCATCTGCAGGTGGGTCAGCACGGCCATCACCAGTGCTACCAGCAGCATCCAGCCCTGGGTGAATACCAGGTACCTGCGGCGGTCGACGATGTCAGCAAGCGTGCCGGCGGCCAGCGCCAGCAGCACGATCGGCACGGTGGTGGCTGACTGCACCAGGGCCACCATCAGCGGCGAACCGGTGCGCTCGGCCATGACCCAGGCCGCGGCTACGTCATTGACCCAGGTGCCGATGTTGCTGGCCAGGATGGCCAGCCACAGCGATCGGAACATGCCGATCTTCAGCGGGGACCAGGCACCGGCCTGGGAAGAGTTCTGTGATGCGGCTGCATTCACCATTGCCATGCTCCAACGATTGAGGCGAACAGCGTGTCCTGGCCGCCGGCCTGCTTCAGTGCAGGACCCGCATCCATCCAGGCCAGCTGCAGCTGCCATTGCCAGTGTTCGCTGGCCTGCCAGCGTGTTTCGGATTTGTATTGATTGCCGATGCGACGGGGACCACCCGCCGTACCAGGCAGTGCCACCAGCGGCGCCGGCGTGGTGTAGACCGCGTCAGCGCGACGGTGCTTCCAGGCCAGCTGCACGCCCAGTTCGGTGGTCACCTTTTCATGCAGGCGCAGGGCCAGCGTGGGTTGGATGTCCATCAGGTTGGCCGGCGCCAGCAGGCTGGCTTCGCTGAAGTACGCCGACTTCGGGTACAACGCGTTGAACGTGCCCAGGCGACCATCGTGCAGGTTGCCATCGCCGCTGGCGATATCCGCCTTGACGCCCAGCCGCGGCTGCAGCGGCACGTTCTGCCACTGCCAGCCGGTATCGGTGGCCACTGTCCAGGCACGGATGTCCAGGTCGGCCGCCGCCGTACGCAGTTCACCGCGCTGGGCGACCAGTTCGGTGTTCCAGTCCAGGGCGCCTGCATGGCCGAACCAGCGCGCACCCACGGTCTGCCGGCGCTCGATGCCGCTGCCGGCGGCGAAGCGGCCTGCCTCCCGGCGGTAGTCGAGCAGGTACAGGTCCCACTGGCCCGGGCCGTGGCCGGGGGCGGTGGTGGCGTAGGCGCCCAACAGATGCGCACCGTGCTCGCCACGGTCATCGAAGGCACCGGGGCGGTTCTCGACCGCGCGCAGCGCCATCAGGTCCAGCTTGCCCAGGCGACCGGCCCAGCCGACGCGTGCACCGTCGAAGGCCAGGCGGATGTTCGGCCCGTCTCGCACCGACAGCAGCCGCGAGCTGCCATAGCCGGCTTCCTGCCGGCCGAGCTGCACGTGCATGCCGTTGTTTTCCCAGCGCCAGTAGGCCTGCTGGATGTCCAGCGCGCCGCGGTCGGTCTTGCCCGGACCGCCGGCCTTGCCTTCTTCGGCATGGGCGCCCAGCTGCAGCATGGCCTGCCAGTTGTCCTGGCGGTACCGCGCCGATGCGAGGGCGCGCAGCAGTCCATAGCCGTCCTCGCTTTCGCCGATGCCGAACCGGGTCGGGTCGTAGTACATGCCGCGCAGGCGCAGCGAGGCATCCAGCTGCAGCTGGCCATCGCCGACGTCGGTGCAGGCGCCGCCATCACAGGCCAGGGCCAGTGACGGCGTGGCCAGCAGGGCCAAGGTCAGAAGTACCGCGCACTGGCGGGCAGCCTTCGCTGGCCGCGTGGCTTCGGAGGGAACGGTGTGGGCCATCGACCGCGGGGGTTCGTGGGGGCAGCACAGCTTGACGGTGCTTCGCGTGGCGGCGTAGCCCTGTTGGATGGCCGCGTTGATTACTCTTTACGGCCCGCTCCAAAGCATCACGCCGGTTGCCAGCAGCACGGCGAACAGGGTGAGCCATCCGGTCGCTACCAGTGCCGAGACCAGCAGCGAGACGGCGGTGTGCCACGGGTCATCGCCGATCGACAGGCACAGCGACGCGGCCAGGCACAGGCGCATCCAGAGCAGCCCGATGCCGGGCGCCCTGTCAGGGAACATCACGTAAAGCCGCTGCAAGATCGCTCCCCCTGAGCCATGAAGCGCATTAGTAGCGGATGTAATCGGTTTCCACCTGCCCCGAACGAGGTATATCGAGCCCATGCGCGGCGCCGGCAGCTACTGCCAATGCGTTATGGCTGTCCGCCGCAACCGGGTGCCAGGCTCGGCCCCGCTCCTGCCCGCGGGCCGCTCTCTGCGCCCCAGGAGCCAGCACGCCCAGCCCGATGACCGCCGGCTGTGGGTGACTGTGGAAAGCGAACCCGCCCGCGTCCGCTCCGAGGCGCGGGAAGAGATCTACCTGATTGGCCGCGACGCGATCCGCAACGCCATCGAGCATGCGGGCACGTCTGCGATCAAGGTCGATATTGCCTACGGCACCACTTTCTGCCCGCATGTGCGTGACGATGGTCAGCGCATGGAGCAGGACCGGGTGCGCCAAGGTCCTTGGGGACTGAAGAGTATGCGTGAACGCGGCCTGCGTCCGGGCGCCGCGCTGAAGATCTGGTCCGCAGCCGGGTACCAACCAAGGTTGGCATCCACCAAAGCTCCTGCCATGAATCGCATTAATGGCTGCTGCAACAACTATCCGCTGCTCCCCATCGGCTGGGCTCGATAGAGTCTCCCCGGCAGGAATGCCCCCGCCACCGAAGGAATGGATGCGTGCGACACAAGCCCATGACCCCGCCACCGCTCGCCCTGGCCGCTGCCGCGGCGCTCGGCATTGCCATCCTGGCTGACCCTCTCATCGCGCAGGCCGCTGATCCACCAGACAAGGACGCCCGCGCCACCGACCTGCAGACCGTCAAGGTCACCGGTCCTTCGCAGACCGACCTGCGCCGTGAAGACTCGACCCTGCGCATCAGCATCGGCCGCGAGGACATCCTGCGCCACCATGACGACCGGCTTGGCAGCCTCCTGCGCCGGCTTCCCGGGGTCACCGTCACCGCCGAAGGCATTCGCATGCGCGGGCTCGGCGGGGATCATGTTCAGATCCTGATCGATGGCGACCTGGCACCGGCCGGGTTCTTGATCGATTCCATCGCACCCGAACTGGTCGAGCGAATCGAGATCCTGCCCGCTGCGGTCGCCGAGTACAGCACGCGCTCGATCGCCGGCACCATCAACATCGTCCTGCGCCGCAATGATGGCGCACGCCAGCGCACGCTAAAGATCGGTGCCGGGCAGTCGGGCGCTGGCATCATGCCCGCCGCCACCTTGCTGCTGTCGGGCAAGCGGCAGGCGCTGGCCTGGTCGGTGAGTACCACGGCCTCGGCCCCCAAGGAACGCCTAGACGCGATCATTGAGGAACAGGCCAGCGATGCGCAGGGCAAACTGCTCTATCAACGACGCACCGACGAGCGCTACGCCGGCCAGACCAGCACGTTCAATGTTGCGCCGAAGCTGACTTGGGCTCTGGACGACCGCAACGAAGTCAGCTGGGACAACCTGCTGCAGTACAGGAAGGAAGCTTGGACCCGTAATCGCAAGGAGGTCGTGCTTGACGGTGGTCCCAGTGATTACCCGAGCAACCGCTGGATCAACGACTCGCGCACGTGGACGGCGAAGAGCGATGGCCAGTGGAAGCGCCGCATCGGCGAGCACGACACGCTGGACGTCAAGTTGGGCGTGATGCACTTCAGCCGTGACGTTGACTTTGCCTTCCTCGGCTACGCACCGGACGGGCAGTTCGCCCTGGATCGCAGCGTGGTCACCAGTGCCACCCACACCGCCTACTCCAGCAGCGGCAAGTACGTGAATGGCTTGAGCGAACGACATGACCTTGCGTTCGGCTGGGACGGCGGCTCCATCATCCGCAACGAGCGCCGCGTCCAGCGCGACCGTGCTGCCGATGGCACGCCCTTGGATCTGATCGACGACGACTACCAGGCCGACATCCGTCGCCTCGCCCTGTATGCGCAGGACCAGTGGCGCACCTCGCCACGCGTGCAGACCTACCTCGGCCTGCGCTGGGAAGGGCTTGAGACGGCAGTGGGCAGCCGCGTGACCGGCACGCTGCACAGCCGATCAAGTGTGCTCAGCCCGATCGTGCAGTGGGCGTTCAAGCCGGCCGCCTCCAGCAAGGACCAGTTCCGCCTGGGCCTGGCCCGCACCTTCAGTGCACCTCAACCTTGGCAGCTGCTGCCCCGTCGCTACTCGGTGAACAACGGCAACGGCCCAACCAATCCAGACCAGCAGGGCAATCCCGCATTGCGCCCGGAGATCGCGTTTGGACTGGATGCGAGCTACGAGCATTACCTCGGCAAGGATGGCCTCATCAGCCTGGGCGCATACGCACGCCGCATCGACGATGTGGTGCTGCGTTCGCTGTATGAGCAGGATGGGCTGTGGGTCAGCACGCCGTTCAACGCTGGCAAGGCGCAGACCCATGGGCTGACACTCGATGCCCGCTTCGCGTTGGCCGACCTGTTGCGCACTGATGCGGATCTGCAGTTCACCGCGAACCTGACCCGCAACTGGTCACGGGTCGCCTCGGTGCCGGGCCCGGACAACCGGCTGGCCGACCAGACGCCGTTGAGTGGCAACCTGGGGCTGCATTGGCAGGCGACGAAACGGTTCTCCACCAGCATGGATTTCAGCTACAGCGGCGGTGCCACGAACCGACTCAGCACCGAGTGGGCGCGGGCGTCGACACCGGAACGCACACTGGATGTCGCTGCGGATTGGAAATTGGATGCTGCCAGTCGCGTGAACCTGTCGCTGTCGAATGTGCTGCACCAACGGCAGGGTTCGCGCGTGGTCTACCGGGATGTGGAAGGTGCGATGGAGCGTTACTACGGCACTGATAGTGCATTGGCGATCAAACTGCAGTATGAGAGACAGCTGTAGATCCACGCCACGCGTGGATGATTCCTGCGCAGCGGGGTCAGAGCCCTTTCCTGCGGAAAGGGATCCGACCCCTGCCCTGCTTACAGGAAGTCGTAGCTCAGGGTGAAGCGCACGTTGCGGCCCGGCTGCGACCAGCGGCCGATGCCATCAGGGCTGGTT
>JAFAFD010000460.1 GCA_023423675.1 Pseudomonadota bacterium
CCCTGCTCCATCTTGGTGGCCATCATCTCCACCGCGATGATCGCATCGTCCACCAGCAGGCCCAGCGCCAGCACCAGCGCGCCCAGCGAGATCTTGTGCAGGCCGATGCCGAAGTAATGCATGACGAAGAAGGTCATCGCCAGCACCAGCGGAATGGTCACGCCCACCACCAGGCCGGTACGCAGGCCCAGCGAGAAGAAGCTGACCAGCAGCACGATCACTACCGCTTCGGTCAGCACCTGCACGAACTCGCCGACGGATTCATCCACCGCCTGCGGCTGGTCGGAGACCTTGCGCAGCTGCATGCCGGTCGGCAGGGTCTTCTGCAGGCGCTCGAACTCCGCATCCAGGTTCGCACCCAGCTTGAGGATGTCGCCGCCGTCCTTCATGGCCACGGCCAGGCCGATGGCCTCTTCGCCCATGAAGCGCATCTTCGGCGAGGCCGGATCGGCGAAGCCGCGCTTGACCTCGGCGATGTCGCCCAGGTGCACGGTGCGCTCGCCGGCACGCACCGGGAACTGGCGGATCGCCTCGATGCTGTCGAACTGGCCGGTCACGCGCAGCTGCACGCGGTCGGTCGGCGTTTCAAAGAAACTGGTACCGGCAATCGCGTTCTGGTCGGCCAGCGCCTGCTGCACCTGCTGCATCGACAGGCCCAGCGTGGCCAGGCGGGTGTTGGACAGCTCGATCCACACCTTCTCGTCCTGCAGGCCGACCAGGTCGATCTTGCCGACGTCGGGCACGCGCTGCAGTTCCAGCTGGATGCGGTCGGCGTAGTCACGCATCACCGCGTAGTCGAAGCCCTTGCCGGTGAGCGCGTAGATGTTGCCGTAGGTATCGCCGAACTCATCGTTGTAGAACGGGCCGACGATCTCGCGCGGCAACGTCGCGCGGATGTCGCCCACGCGCTTGCGCACCTGGTACCACAGGTCCGGGATCTGCTTGGAACGCAGGCTGTCGCGGGCCATGAAGATCACCTGCGATTCGCCCGGGCGCGAGTACGAGCGGATGAACTCGTATTCGCCGGTGTTCATCAGCGCCTTCTCGATCGGCTCTGTCACCTGCCGCGATACCTGCTCGGCGGTGGCGCCGGGCCACTGCGTACGGATCACCATTGCCTTGAAGGTGAACGGTGGATCCTCGGACTGGCCGAGGTGCTTGTACGACCACGCGCCGATCACTGCGAAGGCGAGCATGGCGAACAGCACCAGCGGACGATTGGCCAGCGCCCACTCGGAAAGATTGAAGCGGCGCACCGGCTTACTCCTTGGCCTTCGGCGCGGCGGCCGGCGTGGCCGGCTTCAGCACCGGGCGGTTCTGCCGGTCCACGGCGGTCACCGGCTGGCCGGCGCGCAGCAGGTGGCCACCCGCGGCCACCACCCAATCACCGGCAGCGACGCCGGACAGCACCGGCACGCTGTCGCTGCCATAGGCACCGGTGGTGACGGCCACCTGCTTCAGCGTGCTGTTGGCCGGGTCCACCACCCAGACGCTGGAGGCACCGTTGGCACCGCGCTGCAGGGCGGCCAGCGGCAGCTGCAGGGTGCCGGCGCGGCCGGCGCTGCTGAACACCCGCGCGCTCTGCCCCAGCTCGACATCGGCCAGCGCTTCGGCAGCCAGGCTGACGCGGGTGGCATAGGTGCGCGCCTGCGGATCGGCCGCAGCCGCGATTTCGCGGATCGTGCCCGGCAGGCGCTGGCCCGGTCGGTTCCACAGTTCCACCTGCACCGGCTGGCCCACCGCGTAGTCGCGGAAGGTCGCTTCAGGCAGGTCGATCAGCACTTCGCGGGCGCCATCGGCGGCCAGGTTGAAGATGGTCTGGCCGGCCGACACCACCTGCCCGGCCTCGGCCTCGCGGCTGGCGATCACGCCATCGGCCGGCGCGCGCAGCTGGGCATAGCCCGCCTGGTTGCGCAGCACGTCGAGGTTGGCGCGGGCCGCGTTGGCCTGGCCCTGTGCGGCCTTGAAGGCGGCACTCTGCTGGTCCAGCTGCGAACGGCTGACCAGCTGCTGGTCGGCCAGCACCTGGTAGCGCTTGAGATCATCGCGGGTACGCGCCAGCTCGGCCTCGGCCGCGGCCAGCTGTGCCTGCGAAGCGCGCGCCTGCAGGGCGAAGTCGGCCACGTCCAGCTCGGCCAGTACGTCGCCCTTCTTCACCCGCTGGCCGGCGTCCACATGCCGCTTGACCAGATTGCCGCCCACGCGGAACGACAGCGGACTTTCCTGGCGGGCCCGGATGGTGCCCGGGAACGATGCCGCACCCTGCCCGGCCTGCTCGCCCGGATGCACCACCAGCACCGGCACCGCGGCCTGCGGCGCCTGCTCCGGCCCCGAACAGGCGGCCAGCGCCACCACCCACACCCAACTGCCCAGCCAGCGCACGCTCTTCATCGGTCAACGTCCTGAAAACACAGGGTTCAAACGCGGGGGAGCCGGCACGAGGGCCAACCCCAATTTAGTAAACTGGCCGGTATAGTATAAATATCGAACCGGTTGGTCTAGTATTACGGGAATGAGTTCTCCCACTTCCCGCAAAGCATCGGCCAAGCCTGCTGCCAAGGCCGCCGGTCCCGGGCGTCCGAAGGACCTCGGCAAGCGCGCGGCGATCCTCGAAGCGGCCAAGACCCTGTTCGTCGAACAGGGCTATACCGGCGTGAGCATGGACAGCATCGCCGCCCAGGCGGGCGTATCGAAGCTGACCGTTTACAGCCATTTCGGCGATAAAGAAACGCTTTTCACCGAAGCTGTGCAGTCCAAGTGCATGGAGATGCTGCCGGACGCGCTGTTCGTGGCCGATGCCGAAGGTCCGCTGCGCGAGCAGCTGCTGGGCATCGGCCAGGCCTTCTTCGAGATGATCACCTCCGATGCGGCGATCTCGGTGCAGCGGGTGATGATGGCCCCGGAGACCGACGAACGCCTGCGCGAACTGTTCTGGCAGGCCGGCCCGGAGCGCACCTGCGAGGCGCTGGCCGATTTCCTGCGCTCGCGCACCGCGCGCGGCGAGCTGGAGATCAGCGATTTCCGTCTGGCCGGCCAGCAGTTCCTGACCCTCATCAAGGGCGAGGTGCATATGAACCGGATGTGCGGCATGCCGCTGTCACCGGGACAGTGCGATGCTTCCAGCCACGTGCCCGACAGCGTCGATTTCTTCCTGCGCGCCTATGCGCCGCGAGGGTCTGGAACCGCCTGAAGCACCAAACTGAACGAACCGGAGGTCGCGATGACTTCCGGCACTGCGACCCCGGCCGCCCGAAAGCTGATGCTCTGGGCGCGCCGCCGGCCTCCGGCACCGGTAAAATGGCCGGCCCACTGCGCTGGATTTGAACCTCATGACGATTGATTACGCCCACGCCCGCGAACTGATGGTGGAACAGCAGATCCGTCCTTGGGACGTGCTGGACATCAAGGTGCTCGACGTGCTCGCCCGCCTGCCGCGCGAGGCCTTTGTCGCCGATGCGCACCGGGCGCTGGCCTATGCCGATGTCGAACTGCCGATCGGCAACGGCCAGAAGATGATGAAGCCGGTCATCGAGGGCCGTACCCTGCAGGCGCTGGATCTGCAGCCGGGTGACGAAGTGCTGGAAATCGGCACCGGCAGCGGCTTCCTGGCAGCCTGCATCGGCGCGCTGGCGCGCGACGTGCTGAGCCTGGAAATCGACCCGGAGCTGGCCGCCGCTGCACGCGCCCGCCTGGATGCTTCGGGCCTGGGCACCAACGTCCGCGTCGAAGTGGCCGATGCCCTGGCCTGGCAGACCGAGCGCCGTTTTGACGTGATCTGTGTCACTGGCGCGGTTGACGTGGTGCCGTCACAGTTCGCCTCGTGGCTGCGTCCGGGTGGTCGCCTGTTCGTGATCCACGGCCGCTCGCCGGCGATGGAAGCCCTGCTGGTCAAGGCCGATGGCAGCACCGAATCGCTGTTCGAAACCGATATCGATTACCTGCGCGGTGCCGCCCCGGCACCCCAGTTCCACCTCTGAGTCCAAGGAAGCCGCAATGATCCGCCGATCCCTCGCTGTTGCGCTGGCCACTGCCCTGCTGCCGTTGTCCGCCCATGCCGCCGACCTGCTGCAGGTCTACGAAATGGCACGCAATGGCGATCCGCAACTGTCGGCCGCCGAATCGACCCGGCTGTACGACAAGGAAGGCGCCGTGCAGGCGCGTGCCGCGCTGCTGCCGCAGATCAACGGCACCGCCACGTTGAACCGCACGCGCACCGAAGCCGATGCCGATGCCAACTCCGGCACCGTCACCAGCAAGCGCCGCAACTACACGATCGACGGCAGCCAGACGCTGTTCAACTGGACGCAGATCAACAACCTGCGCTCGCAGCGTGAGCTGAGCAAGGCGGCGGACTTTACCCTCGATTCGGCCAACGACAGCCTGATCGTGCGCACCTCGGCGGCCTACTTCAACGTGCTGGTGGCGATCGAATCGCTGAACGCCGCACAGACCAATGAAGCGGCCGCGAAGAAGCAGTTCGACTTCGCCGACAAGCGCCTGGAAGTGGGCCTGGCGCCGATCACCGACGTGCACGAAGCGCGTGCCCAGTATGACCAGGCACGCGCCAACACCATCATTGCGCAGAACACCCTGGCCGATAACTACCAGGCCCTGACCGAACTGACCGGCCAGCCGGTGATGAACCTGAAGGGCCTGCCGGCCGACTTCCGTCCGGAAGTGCCGGCCAACCGTGGCAACATCAGCGAACTAGTGCAGCAGGCGACCAGCCAGAATCCGGCGCTGAAGGCGCAGGAACTGAAGGTCAGCGCGGCTGAAGCCGGTGTGCAGGCTGCACGTGGCGGCCACTACCCGACCCTGTCGCTGGGCGGCAGCTGGGGCAAGAGCGCGACCTGGGGCGACAGCGTCGGCTCCGGTTCGCTGTCCCCGGATGCGCGCACCAACAGCATCGGCCTGACCCTGAGCGTGCCGATCTTCTCCGGCGGTGCCACCCAGTCCGGCGTGCGCCAGGCGCTGGCCCAGCGTGACATCGCCCAGGACGGCTACGAGCAGCAGAAGCGTGCCCTGGACCGCAACACCCGCAATGCCTACCAGACCCTGGTGCAGGGCATCAGCGAAGTGGAAGCCCGCCGCCTGGCGGTGGTCTCGGCGCAGAGCGCGTATGACGCGTCGCAGGTCGGCCTGGAAGTGGGTACCCGCACCGTGCTGGACGTGATCCAGAACCAGCGGATCCTGTTCTCCGCGCAGCTGGACTACGCCAACGCCCGCTACACCTTCCTGCAGAACCGCCTGCTGCTGAGCCAGTCGCTCGGTGCGCTGGACGTGGCCGAACTGCAGGACATCAACCGCCTGCTGACCCAGGATGCCGGCAACCCGGCCACGACCACGAACTGAGTCGTCGCCCTACCGGTAGAACGAAGAAGCCACCCGCGAGGGTGGCTTTTTTGTGGGTGCGGGGCGCGGGGCGTGCATCCACGCATGGCGTGGATCTACGGGGGCGTGCGCGTCCACGCGTGGCGTGGATCTACTGGGTGCGTGCGCGTCCACGCGTGGCGTGGATCTACCGGGTGCGCGTGCATCCACGCGTGGCGTGGATCTACCGGGTGCGCGTTCATCCACGCTTGGCGTGGATCTACCGGGTGCACGTGCATCCACGCGTGGCGTGGATC
>JAFAFD010000025.1 GCA_023423675.1 Pseudomonadota bacterium
CACGTCCACGGCTGCCCCCGCGGCGGCCGTGCATGGCTGCCCGCAGCCTTCTGCGTCCATGACTCCCTTCGCTGCATGAAGCACCGCGAACGTATTGCCCGTTACCGCCATCTGCGCGAACAGCCCCAGTGGAAGCTGCTTGCCGCCGACCACGCCCCGGAAATCATCGGCCTGCTGCAGGGCCTGCTGATGGACGGCGAGCGCACGCTGCCGTCCTCGGTACTGAACGAGCGCCTGCAACGCGCGCTGGACCAGCTGGCAGGCGACGAACTGTCGCGTGAGCTGCCGCGTACCGCCCAGGCCTACATCGCCCACTGGCTGGCCCAGGGCTGGTTGGAACGCCGCCTGCCCGAAGGCGCCGATCAGGAGCAGTACGAGCTGTCGACCCAGGCGCTGCAGGCGATCCGTTTCGCCGACAGCCTGGAGCAGGCCCGCGTAGCGGCCACCGAAAGCCGCCTGGCCCTGGTCATCGAGCAGCTCTCGGCGCTGGCCGCACAGACCGAAGCCGATCCTGATGCGCGCCTGTCCGCGCTGCACGACGAGCGCGACCGCATCGATGCCGAGATCGCCCGCGTCGGCGCCGGCCGCGTGGTCGCCCTCGATGGCAAGCGCGCGCTGGAACGCACCCGCCAGATCATCGGCCTGGCCGACGAACTGACCGAGGACTTCCGCCGCGTGCGCGATGACTTCGAGCAGCTCAACCGCGATTTCCGCGAGCGCATCATCGACGACGAAGGCGAGCGCGGCGACGTGCTGTCGCAGTTGTTCGAAGGCGTCGACGTCATCGGTGAAAGCGATGCCGGCCGCAGCTTCCAGGCGTTCTGGCGCCTGCTCAACGATGCCGAACAGAGCGCCCAGCTCGACGCCGCGCTGGAGGCCGTGCTCGCGCGCGGCTTCGCCCGTCGCCTGGACCGCAACGAACGCAACTTCCTGCGCGGCTTCACCAGCACCATGCTGGAACGCGGCGGCCAGGTGCACGACGTACTGCAGAACTTCGCGCGCAGCCTGCGCGGCTTCGTGCAGAGCCGTGGCTACCTGGAACAGCGCCGCCTCAACCAGCTGCTGAAGCAGGCGCAGTCCGAAGCACTGGCCCTGCGCGATGATTTCCCCGCCCAGCGCAGCATCGGCCGCGACCTGCAGCTGACCACCAGCCGCCTGCGCTCGTGGTCGCAGTGGAAGCTGCACGACCCGCGCAGCGCGCAGGTCGATGGCAACGTCGAATACAACGATGCAGCCGCCATCAGCCTGGAAAGCGTGGGCGACCTGGTGGCCTCGTCGGAAATCGACTTCCGTACCCTGCGCCGCGACCTGCACGAACTGCTGGACGCACAGCCGCGCCTGAGCATCGCCGAAGCCCTGGCCCAGCGCGAAGCGCCGCAGGGCCTGGGCAGCGTCATCGGCTATCTGTCGCTGGGCACGCGCTTCGGCAACGTGGTCGCCGGCGAGCAGGAGCTTGCGCAATGGCGCGGCGGCGACGGCCAGGTGCGCCGCGCACGTATTCCGCTGGTTTGGTTCACCCAGGAGAGACGCCATGAGCTGGCATGAAGATCCCATCGAAGCAGCGGCGCCCGACCTGGTCGAAGACGCCTACGAGGCCGAACCGGCACCGGTTGCCGCACAGCCGCGTCGTGGCAACGACGTCTATTACATGGGCGATACCGGCCGCCTGCCGCTGGATGCGCGCCGCGCGCTGTGCCAGCTGCTGATCGGCCCCAGCATCGACCAGCTGCGCCACGCCAAGCTGTGGCCGGCGCTGATCCGCAGCGAAGCCGCGATCCGCTCGGCACTGGCCGACCTGTTCCTGGAACTGGTGCTGGACCGTGACAGCGGCGTGGCCTTCACCCGCCAGGCCGATACCGAAGACGTCGATGCGCCGGTGCTGCTGCGCACCTCGCCGCTGACCTTCATCGATTCGGTGCTGCTGCTGTACCTGCGCCAGCAGCTGGCCGAGGCCGATGCGCGCGGCAACCGCGCCGTCGTCGCCGACGCCGAGATGGCCGAAGCGCTGGCCATCTACGAGAAGAACCTGTCCACCGACCGCGCCGGCTTCAACCGCCGCGTCGCCTCGGCCGTGCAGAAGATGAAGGACAACCACATCCTGACCCGCCTCGGCGGCCAGGAAGACCGCCACGAAGTCTCGCCGGCGCTGAAGCTGCTGTTCTCCGCCGAAGACGTGTCCCAGCTTTCGGCGGTGTACCGCCAGCTGCGCGAAACCCCGGCTGCAGAAGCCTGAGAGACCCGAGCACCGCATGGCCATTTCCAAGCACACTCCCGCCCTGTTCAATGAAGGCCTGCCGGACCCGCGCCTGCAGCAGTTCCGCATGCGCCGCCTGCAGGTGCACAACTGGGGCACCTTCAACGGCCTGACCGAAGTGCCGATCGCCGAGCGCGGCTTCCTGTTCGTCGGCCGTTCCGGCTCGGGCAAGTCGACCCTGCTCGATGCGATGTCCGCGCTGCTGACGCCGCCAGCCATCGTCGACTTCAACGCCGCCGCGCGTGAAGCCGAGCGCAGTGGCCGCGACCGCAACCTGGTGTCCTACGTGCGCGGCGCGTGGGCCGACCAGCAGGACAGCGGCACCGGCGAGATCGCTACCCAGTACCTGCGCAAGGGCGCGACCTGGACCGCCCTGGTGCTGGAATACCGCGCCGGCGATGGCCGCGTGGTGTGCCTGGTGCGCCTGCTGTGGATCTCCGGCAACGGCACCTCGGCCGGCGACGTGCGCAAGCACTACATGATCGCCGAGCGCCCGTTCGACATCGCCAAGGACCTCGGCGGCTTCGACCTGGACCTGCGCAAGCTGAAGCAGAAGCTGGCCGACATCCACCACTTCGATACGTTCTCCGGCTACGCCGAGCGCTTCCGCCACCTGCTGGGCATCGACAACGAGATGGCGCTGCGCCTGCTGCACAAGACGCAGTCGGCGAAGAACCTGGGCGACCTCAACGTCTTCCTGCGCGACTTCATGCTGGACACGCCGCGCACCTTCGATGCCGCCGAGCGCCTGGTCAGTGATTTCGCCGAACTCGACGGTGCGCACCAGGCGGTGGTCACCGCCCGTCGCCAGGTGGAAACCCTGCTGCCGGCGCGTGCGCACTACACCGAACTGAAGCACATGCATCGCCAGCGCGGCGATGACGAGACCCTCAAGCTGGGCATCGACAGCTTCCGCGAAAGCCGCCGCCAGCTGCTGATCGAAGCGCGCCTGCGCGAGATGGACGTGCGCGACCGCGGCCTGCTCGGCGAAGAAGCCCAGCGCCGTGCGGCGCTGGACAACCACACCGAGCGCCTGGCCGAGCTGGAACTGCAGCGCCGCCAGCAGGGCGGTGAGCGCATCGAGGAACTGGAACGCGAGCAGGGCCGCGCCGAAGCCGAGCGCGACCGCCGCCTGGCCAAGCAGGCGCAGGCCCGCGAGGCCGCGCGCCACCTGCAGGCCGAACTGCCGGAAGACGCGCACGGGTTCTCCGAACTGGTCGAGCGCGCGCAGAACGAACTGCAGGACCGCCAGCGTGCTTCGGCGGCGCTGGACGATGCGATCAGCGAGCGCCTCGGCGGCAAGCGCGACGACGAACGTCGCTTCGGCGAAGTGCGTGGCGAACTGGAAGCGATGCAGCGCACGCCGTCCAGCATTCCCGCACCGATGCAGAAGCTGCGCGCACGCCTGGCCGAGGAAACCGGCATTTCCGAAGCCTCGCTGCCTTTCGTCGGCGAACTGATCCAGGTCCGCACCGAGGAGCAGAACTGGCAGGGCGCCATCGAGCGCGTGCTGGGCGGCTTCGCGCAGTCGCTGCTGGTGGACGACAAGCACTACAACGAGGTGGCCGACTGGGTGAACCGCACCCACCTCGGCATGCGTTTCACCTACTACCGCGTGCGTCGCAACGACGATGCGTTCGCCCGCGAACCGTCCGCGCGTTCGCTGCTGCACAAGCTGGAACTGCGCGACCACGCCTTCGAAGGCTGGCTGCGCCGTGAGCTGGGCAAGCGCTTCGATTACGAGTGCGTCGATGCCAAGCAGCTGCGCAACGTCGACCGCGGCATCACACGCGAAGGCCAGGTCAAGCATCCGGGCGACCGCTTCGAGAAGGATGACCGCAGCGCGGTGAACGACCGTCGCCGCTGGATCCTCGGTTTCAACAACCGCGACAAGCTCGTCGTGTTCGAGCGCGAAGCGCAGGAACTGGCCAAGCGCATCGCCAGCTGCGATACCGATATCGCCAGCCTGCGCGGCCAGCGTGACCGCGACAACGAACGCCGCCTGGCCTGCCATGAGCTGATCGGCATCCAGTGGAACGAGATCGACGTGGCCGCGCCGCAGCAGCGCCTGGCCGATATCGAAGCCACCCTGCGCGACCTGCGCGAAGGCAACGCCGACCTCGCCCGCCTGGCCAAGCAGATCGACGCCGTGCGCGCCGATATCGAGCAGGCCCGCCGTACCTATGAAGACACCCGCGTCGAGCGCGGCCAGCTGGTGCGCGAACGCGACCGCCTGGACCGTGCCCGCCAGCAGAGCCGCGCCCTGGTGCTGCCGGCGCTGGCCGAAGACCAGGAAGCCGGCCTGGCCGAGCGCCTGCAGGAGCAGGGTCCGCTCAGCCTGGAAACGCTGGAGGCGCACATGCGCCAGGTCAGCAACGCGCTGAACGAACAGCTGTCGTCCTCGCAGCAGGACGTCAACCGCGTCGAGAACCTGCTGCTGGGCTGCTTCCGCCGCTTCATCCAGCAGTGGCCGGAGGAATCGGGCGACTTCACCGTGTCGGTGGCCTCGGCCGAGGATTTCCTCGCCCGCCTGGAACGCCTGGAACGCGACGGCCTGCCGCAGCATGAAGAGCGCTTCTTCGACCTGCTGCAGAACCAGAGCAAGAACAACCTGCTGGCCCTGCAGCGCCACAGCGCCGAGGCCCGCAAGTCGATCGGCCAGCGCCTGGACGAGGTCAACGCCAGCCTGGAACAGGTGCCGTTCAACCGCGGCACCCTGCTGACCATCGAGCTGAGCGACCGCCGCCTGCCGGAAGTGGGTGAGTTCCACCTGCAGCTGCGCGAGGTGCTGTCGCAGCAGCAGACCGAACAGCGCGAGCTGGCCGAATCGCAGTTCACCGTGCTGCGCCAGCTGGTCAACCGGCTGGGCTCGCAGGAAGGCGAGGACAAGCGCTGGCGTGAGCTGGTGCTGGACGTGCGCATGCACGTCGAGTTCATCGGCGTGGAACTGGATGCGGAAACGCGCCAGCAGGTCGAGATCTACCGCAGCGGCGCCGGCAAGTCCGGTGGCCAGCGGCAGAAGCTGGCCACCACCTGCCTGGCCGCGGCACTGCGTTACCAGCTCGGCGGCGCCGACAGCCAGCTGCCCAGCTATGCCGCGGTCGTGCTCGACGAAGCCTTCGACAAGGCCGACAACGAGTTCACCGCGCTGGCGATGAACATCTTCGACAACTTCGGCTTCCAGATGGTGGTCGCCACCCCGCTGAAGTCGGTGATGACGCTGGAGCCGTTCATCGGCGGCGCCTGCTTCGTCGAGATCAGCGGCCGCCACGATTCGGGCGTCCTGCTCATCGAGTACGACGAAGAAGGCAAGCGCCTGAAGCTGCCCGAGCGCAGCCGCCAGCAAGCCAACGAACCGGAAGAAGCCGAGGCCTGACCGCCTCGGCCGCAAGGGTAATGCCGGCCAGCGGCCGGCACTACCGCGACCGGCAATCCCCTGTAGAGCCGAGCCATGCTCGGCCGCTCCGCGCGACCGGCAACAGCGTGTCAACCAAGGTCGGCACCTACCAGAAGCCGCGCTGCTCTTGCTCCCAGCTTCCGCGCTCGCGCAGAGGCCGGGCAGCGGTTGGGTGAGGGCGCATGGCAGGACCGCGAGCGCCATGGATGGCGCTCACGAGCCCCCATGGATGGGTTCACGGCGTGTCC
>JAFAFD010000067.1 GCA_023423675.1 Pseudomonadota bacterium
CGCGCCCTTGAACTGGCGGTTGGCGGTGAACGGCATCCAGTACGCATCCAGCGATTCGGGGCGCTGGGTGGCCAGTGCGTGCGGGTCGATCGCGGGGTTCTTCATGCCGCCTCCGTCGGGTCCGATGCACCGACTGTAGCGCAGGCATGTCATCGTGGCGGTAGTGATGGCGGCAGAAAGGGGCATCACGGCTACGGTGTTATGAACGACGCATTTGCTGCCAGGAGTCGGCCTGGCGGCAGAACTGTGGACGCGTGACCGGGCGGCGCGCATCGCGCGTCGCGGCGTACGCTCGACAAGCACAGCCAGATCAAGGCGACCGGGATCCAGCTGTAGCGTTGGGCCGCCGGGCATGGCTCGACTCTACAGAGAGAGCGAATTCGAGCAAGCTGGACTCTACCGGCACCGCGCGCTCACCACCAGCACCGCGTCACGCAGCGCCTGCCGGTCCATTTCCTCCACCGCCCCCTGGAAATAGTCCACGTCCTGCTTTCCCAGCTGGCACGGGTCGACGATGTACCCGGGTGGCCACAGGCCGAGCAGCTGTGCCACGCCGTGCACGATCTGCTCCGGCGTCATCGTCCTGCGGATGCGGAAGTAGTTCCGCCGCGGCGCGAACGCCGCATGCACCTCGCGGCGGCCGATCAATCGTGGCGCCACCCCCGCCGCCGTAATGCCATCACCGCCGTCGATGCTGCCGGCCGGCAGGCCCAGCATGAGGGGCACCCGTGTCGGCGCACTGTCGCTTTCCACATCTGCCGGCGGCAGCGGTACAGGCGCAATCCGCCGCAAGGGGCGGGCCGACGTCGGTGACGCCGATGCTGCAGCGGGCACGTCGCGCGGCGCGGGCGGCTGCAGCGGCGGTGGCAGCCAGCGCAGGCTGATGCGTTCTTCGGCCTCCCGCGCTGGGCCCAGCCGGCCGCTCTGCCACAGCCACGCGCCCAGCAGGGCATGCAGCAGCACCACGACCAGCCAGGCCACGGTGCGCGGCAGCTGCGGTGAATCGGACCAGCGCAACGCAACCACAGGGGCCATCGGCGAAGCATCCATGCAGGGACCGGTGGCGCAGCCTAACCAGCGTCCAGAAAAATTCCGTTGGCATCGGTGTCGGCTGAAACCATCGTCCCGTCAGGCCGCCCGCGCGTGGCAGAATCGGTCGATCCACCTTCCACGCCTTGCCGATGTCCTCGATCACCGCTGCCGCTCCGCCCGTGAATTCCCCCAGCCGTGTCCTGCTGGCCAGCCTCATCGGCACCACCATCGAGTTCTTCGATTTCTACATCTATGCCACGGCGGCGGTGCTGGTGTTCCCGCACCTGTTCTTCCCGGAAAGCAGCGACCAGGCGGCCCTGCTGCAGTCGCTGGCGACCTTCGCGGTGGCCTTCATCGCGCGCCCGGTGGGCTCGGCGGTGTTCGGCCACTTCGGCGACCGCATCGGCCGCAAGGCCACGCTGGTGGCGGCGCTGCTGACCATGGGCCTGTCCACCGTGGCCATCGGCGTGCTGCCCACGCATGCGCAGATCGGCCTGTGGGCGCCGGCACTGCTGGCGCTGTGCCGCTTCGGCCAGGGCCTGGGGCTGGGCGGTGAATGGGGTGGCGCGGTGCTGCTGGCCACCGAGAACGCACCGCCTGGCAAGCGCGCGTGGTACGGCATGTTCCCGCAGCTGGGCGCGCCGCTGGGCTTCCTGCTGTCGGCCGGCATCTTCCTGCTGCTGGGCCGCTGCCTGGGCCAGCAGGACTTCCTGCAGTGGGGCTGGCGCATTCCGTTCGTGGCCAGCGCGCTGCTGGTCGGCCTGGGTCTGTGGGTGCGCCTGAACATCCACGAGACCCCCGATTTCCAGCAGGCGCTGGAGCGCAAGGCGCCGGTGCGGCTGCCGATGTGGACGGTGCTGCGTGACCACTGGCTGCCGATGCTGCTGGGCACGCTGGGCGCGTTCGCCACTTTCGTGCTGTTCTACCTGATGACGGTGTTCAGCCTCGGCCACGGCACGTCCGTGCTGGGCTACAGCCGCGAGCAGTTCCTGCTGATGCAGATGGGCGCGATGCTGTTCTTCGCGGCGGGCATTCCGCTGTCGGCGCGTTATGGCGACCGCTGGGGCACGCGCCGCACGATGGTATTCGCCAGCCTGCTGATCCTCGGCTTCGGCGTGCTGTTCGCACCGCTGTTCCAGGCGAACAGCCCGTGGCTGGTGTTGACCTTCCTGTGCCTGGGCCTGTTCCTGATGGGCCTGACCTACGGCCCGTGCGGCACTTTCCTGGCCGAGATCTATCCGGTGGAAGTGCGCTACACCGGCGCATCGCTGTCGTTCAACCTGGCCGGCATCCTGGGTGCAGCGCCGGCGCCGTACCTGGCGACCTGGCTGGCCGAGCGCTTCGGCCTGGTCGCGGTGGGTTACTACCTGTGCCTGACCGCCGTGGCGACGTTGTGCGCGCTGCTGGCCCTGCAGCGGCGCGCGCAGCTCAGCCAAAGAAACGCTTGAGCGTGCGGCCCAGCCAGCCGCCGCTCTGGTGCTCGCGGGCGAACTGGTTGAGGTGCGCCTTGACCTGTTCGGCGTAGGCCTGGTCATCGCCGCGGATGTGGTTGAACAGCCAGCGCGAGAGCATCGTGCGCAGTTCGTCGGTCACGTCTTCGCCGGCCTGGAAACGCAGCCGGTACTCGGCCACGCGCTTGATGAAGATCTCATGCACGCGCTTGTGCGCGGCACAGAACGGATAGCCCGCTTCCTCCATCAGCTCTTCCTCGAACGCGAAGTGCGACATGGTGTAGTCCACCACCTCGTCGATCACCTCGGCCACTACCGCCGTCTGCAGCCCGGCCTGGGCCACGTGCAGGTGGTTGAGCATGTCGACGATGCGTCGGTGTTGCTGATCGATCACATCGATGCCGATGTTCAGATCGTCCTGCCAGACCAGTAGTGCCATCCCCGGCTCCCCTTCATGTTCATGTCGGGGCTGACTGTAGGATCGCCGCGCTCAGGCGGCGTTGATCTGGATCAAAGCGCGGCGGCCATCGCCGCTTCGCGTGGGCGCAGCGGGTTGGCCACGGTCGCGCAGCTGACCCGGTTGCGGCCGGCCGCTTTGGCCAGGTACAGCTGGCGGTCGGCCTCGGAAATCAGCTTGTGCAGCGAGTCGCGCTGCGGGTGCAGGCAGCACAGGCCGATGCTGACGGTCATGCGCAGGATGGCGGTGCCGATGTCCACTTCCAGCGCGGCGATGCGCTGGCGCAGTTCCTCGAAGTAGACGATGGCTTCGTCCTGTTCCATCTCCGGCACCAGCAGGCAGAATTCCTCGCCGCCGAAACGTGCGATCAGGTCCTGGCTGCGCGCGTGGTCGCCCACCGCGCGGGCCACCGCGCGCAGCGCATCGTCGCCGGCTTCGTGGCCATGGGTGTCGTTGATGTGCTTGAAGTGGTCGATGTCGATCATCGCCACCGCCACGCACTGGCCATGCAGCTGCAGCTGCGGCAGCTGGCGCTGGCTCTGTTCCAGGAAGCAGCGGCGGTTGGGCAGGCCGGTGAGGAAATCGCGGGTGGCCAGGTCCTGCAGGGTGCCGATCAGCTCCAGCTGGTCGACGTTCTGCGAAACACGGCAGAAGAATTCCTCGCGCGAAAAGGGCTTCCGCAGGAAGTCATTGGCGCCGTTCTTCAGGAAGCGCGGGATCAGCGAAGCGTCGGTGTTGCCGGAAATGCCGATCACCGCCACCTTGTCGCGCGAGCGCAGGGTGCGCAGGCGGCGGGTGAATTCCACGCCCTGCATGCCGGGCATTTCCTGGTCGACCACCGCCAGGCGGATGGCCGGGTGCGCTTCGATCGCGGCCAGGCCTTCGGCACCGTCGGCGGCCTCGAACACTTCATGGCCGTACATGCGCAGCAGCGCCGCGGCGTAACCTCGGGCCGAGGGTGAGTCATCCACCACCAGCGCGGCGATGCGGCGGTTGCGTTCCAGTCGCTGCACCAGCCACACCAGGTAATCGATGCTGCCGGGCGTGTTCTTCAGCACGTAGTCGATGATCTGCTGCTGCAGCACGCGCTTGCGCAGGTCTTCGTCGTACACGCTACTGACCACCACGGTGGGCAGGTCGCGCTTGAGGAAGAATTCGACGACCGCATCGCGGTCACCGTCGGCCAGCACCAGCCCGGTCAGCACCAGGAACCAGCCACCTTCATCACGCAGCAGGCGGTCCGCCTCGACCAGCGTGGAAGCCACCACCACCGGCAGTTCCAGGCGTTGTTCAATGGCTTCGCGCAACATTCCGGTGAACGCGCGGGAGTTTTCCACCAGCAGGATCCGCTGCGGAAGGGGGTCTGCCAGGTCGCCATCGACAACGACCTGCGGGAGGACGGGCATGGTGCGGAGGCTCACGTGAGGGAGGGGCGCTCGGGAAGGGTAGCGGCGGTTTCGACAGAAACTTTAGCAGGGCAGTGCGATCACAGCGGGATGGCACATGGCTGCGGTGGACCGGGACCGGTATGCTCGGTGCCGCTTGCCGGCCGTCCTGGCCGGGAGCCCTCGGAGTTCACGGGCACCATCAATGCCCGCGCCGATGCACAGCGGCTGTGCCAGGCGAACGCGGCAATGCCTGGCCGCCCATCAACATTCATTCCACAAGGGGGTTGCCCGTGCGTTTTTCCCGTATGCGAATTGCCATTGCAGCGGCTGCGCTGCTGTCCATGCCGATGATCGCCGCCGCCGCTTGCTGTCCCAGCGACGGCAACGGCATCCAGCTGGCCAGGAGCGGTCTGGGCGAGTCGCTGCCCGCCACGTTGAACCTGAGCCAGGATCCGTCCTGGCAGGTGTATGGCTTCCAGCGTGATGGCATCACCTATTTCCAGGTGAATGACCTGACCGGTCAGGTGAAGCTGATCGTCGGCACCCTCGACAACGTGTTCTGGACCCTGCCGGCGGGCAAGTCGCCGGCGAAGACCTCGTTGCCCTCGCAGCGGCTGGTGATTCCGGCCAATGCGCCGCGCCAGGTGGTGTACCGTCGCGCCGAGTTTTCGCTGGTGGTGTATGGCAAGGGCGCCGACGCAATCTGGTCGGTAGAGCTGCCGGGCGAAGGCCAGTAACGGTGATGCACGACCGGTCCTGCCGCGCGCAGGGCCGGTCGTTGCGGTGTTCAGTGCAGGCCGTGCGGCGCCAACCGTGTCGGCAGTGCAGTATCCTGCTCGGCATGCGCCGGTGAATCCAGCAGCAGCATCCGGATGCGGTTGCCGCGGCAGTCCACGCGTCCGCCGTAGGCAATGGCCCGCGCACTCAACCGGCGCCGTGCCAATGCCACGGTGTCGTCAGACAGGACGCGGTGGCGGTCCAGCAGGCCGACGGTGACCATGATGCCGCGCTGTGATCCCCAGTGGCCACAGCGTGCGCGCACCTGGATCTGTCCGCGCTCACCGTTCAGAAGCAGCGAAACGGCCTCGGCCAGCGTACGGTAGGCAGCCAGCTGCAGGCCGAGATTCAATTGGCAGGGGTCGCCCTGCAACTGGTGGCGACCGAGGCGATCGGTCGCGTCCCAGGCCTGGTGGATGCCGCTGGCCTGCAGGGCCAGATACAGGCCCAGCTGCTCCAGTTCAGCGGGGTAGACCATGCTGGTCAGCTCGCGGAACTGCCGCGAATGGCTGGTCGCGGTGCCCAGCAACCGTCGCGCGGGTTCGTGGTGCCCATGCAGCTTCAGCAGGTCGGCGGTCTCGCCCAGCGACGTTTCAATGTCATCGGCAATGCGCCGCAGTGCCAACGCGCGCTGGCGCAGGTCCATTTCATTGGCGATATGCGCATTGCGGGAAAAATCGGCCGCCTGCCGCCCCGCCTGGTCCTGGTGCGCGTGGTGGTGGTAGTGCTGGCTGATGCGCGAGCCCAGTGCCAGCAGGGCGGTGCCGGCGACCGCGACGATCTGCAGGGTCATGAACGTGCGCTCATCGAACGAGCCGGGCAGGCCGCTGCTGGGCGTGCCCACGCTGATCAGCATGTTCAGCAGCGGCACCGCAAGGGCCGCACCGCGCCAGCCGTGCATGCAGGTCAGCACCACGGCGGGCAGTGCCATCAGCAGCTGCAGGCTGGTCTTGGCCGGGTCGGAGCTGGCGCCCGCCCAGATCGCCGCGCTGCCCAGCACCAGCAGGGCGGCCAGCGAGGCCAGGGTCGGCCACTGCCGCCAGCTGGACCAGTCATGTCCGGCGCTGCGCCGCGACCACAACAGGGCGAGCGGGACCACGGTGATGATCGCGATGTAGTCGCCCAGCACGTAGCGGATGGCGGTACCCAGGATCGGATTGGAGGGCGGGGTGGGCCACAGTAGACGGGCCAGGCCCAGCTTCAGGACCGCGGTGGCCAGCGCCGCCCACGCGGCGATGGACAGCATCCAGGCTTCGCCGCAGGTGGCCAGGCGCCGGCGGTGGAGGGCCACCACCAGGGCCACGGCGGGTATCAGGCAGGCCGATGCCAGTACCACCCACGGCAGCCCGTAGCGGTCGATCATCGGGTATCGCATCTGCGCGAAGTAGGCGTACTCGCCCAGGATCAGATAGCCCCACAGGCGGGGCGGGCACAGCAGCAGTGCGGCGACGCGGATGCCGGCAGGCAGGTAGAACTGGTCCAGCGAAATCTGCCGGGTGGCCCAGCAGGCAAGCGCGTACAGCGCCGCCAGGGCAAGCCCCGCCGGGCGGATACGTACATCCAGGCGAATTCCATTCGTCCACCAGTTCAATCGCAAGCCTCCCATGCTGCTGCGCGCCAGCGCCCTTCAGGCTTCGCACCTGGCCCCAGCCCGCGACAGTATCGGCTGCGGCGGACGCTTGCAATTGTCTGCAACGGCCGTGCCACTCCGCCGCTGCCGCGCGCTCTGCGACGGCTCTGACCGAGTTCACACTTTTACATCAGGGCGCTACCACATCGCGTCGCGCAGCTTGTACCAGGACATCGCCGCCACCAGCAGCGGCGTGCGCAGCAGCCGGCCGCCGGGGAACGGCGCGTGCTGCAGACGCTGGAACACATCCAGCCGCGCGCTCTGGCCATCGATGGCCGCGGCGATCACATCGCCGGCCAGGCCGGCGGCGGCCACGCCGTGCCCGGAAAAACCCTGGGCGAAATACAGGTTGCCATCGAGCCGGCCCCAGTGCGGGGCACGGTTGCGGGTGATGTCCACGTAGCCGCCCCAGACCTGTTCCACGGCCACGTCGGCCAGCTGCGGGAACACCTGGTGCATGCGCCGCTGCATCAGCCCGCGAAGCCCCGGCGGCGGCAGCGCCGAGTAGCTGGCACGGCCGCCGAACAACAGGCGGTGGTCATGGCTGAGGCGGAAGTAGTCCAGCGCCCAGGCGGTGTCGGCCACCGCCATGTTGTTGCGGATCAGCTGCCGCGCCCGCTCGGCGCCCAGCGGCGCGCTGGCGCCGATGTAGGTGCCGACCGGCATGATGCGGCGCTCCAGTTCCGGCAGCAGCCCCTGCAGCCAGGCATTGCCGGCCACCACCAGGTGCGCGGCACGCACGCTGCCCTGCGCGGTCTGCAATGTGGCCTGCGCGCCACGCTGCACGCGGGTGACCGGCGAATGCTCGTGGATGACCACGCCGGCCGCACGGGCGGCATCGGCCAGGCCGCGCGCATAGGCCAGCGGGTGCAGGTGCGCACTGAGCGGATCGAACATCGCGGCGCGGTAGCGCGGGCTGTCCAGCTGCGCGTGCAGGACGTCGCGCTCCCACCACTGCATCGGATAGTCGTAATGGCGCTGCAGGTGCTCGCAGCCGGCGCGCAGGTCGCGTTCGTGGCGTGCACGGATCGCGACGCTGGCATGGCCCTCCACCCAGTGGCAGTCGATGCCGTGGCGCGCGATGCGCTGGCGCATCGACTGCACCGCCTCGCGCGACCAGTCGAACAGATGGCGGGCGTCGTCGCGGCCGAGCTGGCGTTCCAGCGCATCCACCTCGCAGCCGTAGCCCACCAGCGCCTGGCCGCCGTTGCGTCCGGACGCCCCCCAGCCGATGCGCTGCGCTTCCAGCAGCACAACGCGGTAGCCGCGCAGGGCCAGTTCCAGCGCGGCGGTCAGGCCGGTGTATCCGGCACCGAGCACCGCCACGTCGGCCTGTACATCACCGCGCAGCGGCGGCAGCGCGGCCGGTTCGGGCAGGCTGTCGGCGTACCAGCTGGGCGGGAAATCCGCGCTCACCGTGGGCCTCGCGGGCACGGGATGAAGGGGCAGGGCGGGGGCGGGCGATCACTGTTCACCGGCATAGTCTGGCCGATGCACGCAGCCGGGTGTGTGACGGCGACGACTTGCCGCCCGCGCGCACCGGCGGTTACTTTGAGGCCCAGGCCAAGGATGCCCACGCCAAGGAGTTTTCCCATGCGCCGCCTGCCCTGGGTGGGCCTGCCCACCGACAGCACCGTGCTCGGCCATCACCGTTTCGCGGTGGCCGGCGAAAAGTACGTGCGCGCGCTGGTCGACGCGGCCGAGGTCACCCCGCTGGTGCTGCCCAGCCTGCAGCCGCCCCTGCCGGCCGAGGAGTGGCTGCAGGGCCTCGATGGACTGCTGTTGACCGGCGCGGTCAGCAACATCGAGCCGCAGCACTATGAAGGGGGCCGCAGCTGGCCGGGCAACCTGCATGACCCCGCGCGTGATGCCAACGCCTTCGCCCTGCTGCAGGCCGCGCTGGCGCTGGACCTGCCGGTGCTGGCGATCTGTCGCGGTTTCCAGGAATTGAACGTGGCCCTCGGCGGCAGCCTGCATCCGCAGGTGCATGCAGTGCCGGGGCTGGCCGACCATCGCGAGGATCCGCAGGCACCTGTGGACGTGCAGTATGGGCCGGCGCATGCGGTCACCCTGGCGGGCGATGGCTGGCTCGCGCACTGGCACGGCAGCGACCAGGCACAGGTCAATTCCGTGCACGGGCAGGGCATCGCACGGCTGGCCGATGGCCTGCAGGCAGAGGCATGGGCCGGCGATGGCCTGGTCGAAGCCGCACGCAGCCGCCACCATCGTTTCGTGCTCGGCGTACAGTGGCACCCGGAGTGGCGTGTCATGCAGGCGCCGTTCTATCACGCTATTTTCCGTGCTTTCGGCCAAGCTTGCCGGCAGTACCAACAGAACCAACTGGATTCCCGATGAGTTCCCGACCTCGCCCGCGCAAGACGGCAACGCCCCCCGCACCGCAGGAAAGCAGCCTGCTGCGCTGGCTGAAGGAGCGGCGCATCACCGAGGTCGAATGCCTGGTGCCGGACATCACCGGCAACGCACGCGGCAAGATCATCCCGGCCGACAAGTTCTCGCACGACTACGGCACGCGCCTGCCCGAAGGCATCTTCGCCACCACGGTCACCGGTGAATTCCCCGACGATTACTACGACCTGACCTCGCCGTCGGACTCGGACATGATGCTGCGGCCCGACCCGGACACCGTGCGCATGGTGCCGTGGGCGGCCGACGCCACCGCACAGGTCATCCATGACTGCTACACCAAGACCGGCGAGCCGCACGAACTGGCCCCGCGCAACGTGCTCCGCCGCGTGCTGGCTGCCTATGCCGAACTGGGCCTGCGCCCGGTGGTCGCACCGGAGCTGGAGTTCTTCCTGGTGCAGAAGAACACCGACCCGGATTTCCCGCTGCTGCCGCCAGCCGGCCGCTCCGGGCGCCCGGAAACGGCGCGGCAGTCGTACTCGATCGATGCGGTCAACGAGTTCGATCCCATCCTCGACCTGATGTACGACTACGCCGATGCGATGAAGCTGGACGTGGACACGCTGATCCACGAATCCGGCGCGGCGCAGCTGGAAGTCAACTTCACCCACGCCGATGCGATGGACCTGGCCGACCAGGTGTTCCTGTTCAAGCGCACCATGCGCGAGGCGGCGATGCGCCACGGCGTGTACGCCACCTTCCTGGCCAAGCCTATGGAGAACGAACCGGGCAGCGCCATGCACATCCACCAGAGCCTGGTGCGGGTGAGCGACGGCAGCAACGTGTTCACCGGCGAGACCCATGGCGAGGGCGAGTTCAGCCCGGTGTTCGGCCATTACCTGGGCGGCCTGCAGAAGTACGTGCCGCAGGCGATGGCTTTCTTCGCGCCGAACGTCAATTCCTACCGGCGCCTGGTGTTCGGCGAGGTCTCGCCGAGCAACGTGCACTGGGGCTATGACAACCGCACCTGCGGCCTGCGCGTGCCGCTGGACACGCCGGAGAACATGCGGGTGGAAAGCCGCTTTGCCGGTTCCGATGCCAACCCGTACCTGGCGATGGCCGCGACCCTGGCCTGCGGCCTGCTCGGCATCCGCGAGCGGCTGGCCCCGGACGCGCCGGTGACCGGCAGCGCCAAGGAGCTGGGCTACAACCTGCCGCGTTCGCTGGGCGAGGCGCTGGACGGGCTGGAACAGTGCGCCGAACTGCAGGCCCTGCTGGGCGAACGCTTCTGCCGGGCCTACATCTCGGTCAAGCGCAAGGAATACGAGACCTTCTTCCGCGTCATCAGCTCGTGGGAGCGCGAGTTCCTGCTGTTGAACGTGTGAAGGCCTGCAATTGATGAATGAGCCGCCGGGGGGTAGGCTGGCACCCGTCGCCGGCCCTGCCGGCCTCCCCCTTTCCGCATTCTGGAGCACCCGATGAAGCTGCGTATCCTCACGCTCGGCCTGGCCTCCGCCTTGCTCGCCGCCTGTGGCGGTGGCAACGGTGGCGCGCAGGACAGCCAGGTCCTGAACGTCTACAACTACAGCGATTACATCGCCGAGGACACCATCCCGACCTTCGAGAAGGAGAGCGGGATC
The DNA here is from genome assembly GCA_023423675.1 of Pseudomonadota bacterium. Classification (GTDB taxonomy): domain Bacteria; phylum Pseudomonadota; class Gammaproteobacteria; order Xanthomonadales; family Xanthomonadaceae; genus Stenotrophomonas. The sequence goes on from JAFAFD010000067.1 coordinate 10,740, forward strand.
AAGGTGACCTACGATGTGTTCGACAGCGACGAGATGGTCGAGACCAAGCTGCTGGCCGGCAACAGCGGCTACGACGTGGTGGTGCCGACGCTGAACTTCTTCGGCCGCCAGATCCAGGCCGGCGTGTTCCTGCCGCTGGACAAGAGCAAGATCCCGAACCTGGCCAACCTGGACCCGTCGGTGATGAAGCGCATCGCCACCCAGGACCCGGACAACAAGTACGGCGTGCCGTACATGATCGGCACCACCGGCATCGGCTACAACGTGGACATGCTGAAGGAACGTTTCGGCGGCAGCGCCGACATTGCCAACAGCTGGGACCTGGTCTTCAAGCCGGAAAACATCGCGAAGATGAAGGACTGCGGCGTGACCATCCTGGACACGCCGGCCGACATGATCCCGATCGCCCTGCATTACCTGGGCCTGGACCCGCACAGCGGCGACCCGGCCGAGCTGCAGAAGGCGGCCGACCTGCTGAAGTCGATCCGCCCGTACGTGCAGAACTTCCACTCCTCGCAGTACGTGGGTTCGCTGGCCAACGGCGGCACCTGCCTGGTGGTGGGCTGGTCGGGTGACATCATCCAGGCCCGCGACCGCGCCGAGGAAGCCAGCAACGGCGT
>JAFAFD010000135.1 GCA_023423675.1 Pseudomonadota bacterium
CGCCGGCACAGGCCGGTGCGCGTCCCGCGCCGACACCGGGCAACTGGGCCACGCCGGCCAAGGGCGACGACTGGGGTGCCTCGGACCGCAACCGCGACGGTGCGCGCAGCGGTGCGGCGCAGGCCAGCTCGCAGGGCGCGGGGCAGGGGCTGTTCAATGCCGACGGCAGCGTCAAGGTGCCCGGCCAGGAAGGCAAGGGTGCTGCCGAGCGCGGCGCGCCGGGTGGGGCCAACGATGGCTGGACCAAGGAACGCATCGCCGAGTCGGGCCGCTGGCTGAAGCGGCCGCCGTACGACTACACGCCGACCTCGTTCGACAAGTACTGGGTGCCGCAGGAGTCGCTGCTGGCCGAATGGGTGCGCAAGGGCGTCAAGGCGATGGAGATTCCGTTGCCGGGTACCAGCACGAAGATCTCCTGCGTGATCTCGATCCTGCAGGCCGGTGGTGGCTGTGGCCTGAGCGACCCGAACATGCAGGACCAGCCGGCGGTGGCACGACCGCCACCGGACATCCCGTTCAAGAAGGAGCTGCAGGAAGATAACGGAAGCCGGTAACGGGTGGTGTTTTGGTGGATGCCAACCTTGGTTGGCAGAAGCGTGCTTTGGTAGATGCCAACCTTGGTTGGCAGAAGCGCCGACCAAGGTCGGCCACTACCAAGGCAAAAGCGCCGACCAAGGTCGGCCTCTACCAGAGCAGGAGCGCCGCCCCGTTTACTCGCTCTGCGAGAGGAACACCCAGAACGGCACGTCGCGCCCGACCCAGTCGCGGCTGGCTTCGTCCATCACGTCCAGCAGCGTGTCGAAGTCCTTCGCCGCGCCCGCGCGCAGCGCATCCACATCGGCCAGGAACAGGGCGTAGCCCGGTGCCGGCAGCCACTGCAGGTCGCGCAGGTTGTCGGCCAGTGCATCCCAGTTGCCGCCGAAGCCGGCCGGGAAATCCAGCTGCGCGGCCAGCCGCGCCAGCAGGGTGCGCTTGTCGGTCACGCCGTGCAGGTCGATGCGGATCACCTTCAGCGAGGCATCGCGCATGGCCGCCGCCAGGTCGCTGATGTCGCCGGTATCGATGGCATAGACGCCAGCGTTGTTGATGTCATGCAGGCCGAGGCCGAAATCGTCGTGGCTCATGGGCGTTCTCCCGGGGCCGGTACGGTGAAGCTGCGGAACGAATCGTAGTGATCGTCGGTGTAGTACCACGCCTGCGGCGGGTCGCCGCCGGTGATGATGCGGCGCGCGCCGCGGTTGGAGGCACCGGGGGTATCGACCGTGTACTCACGGTAGTAACCACGCGGCCGCTGCGGCAGGCGCTGCTCGCGGTTGCCGAAGGTGGTGCCGTCCTGGCGGTGCGGGAAGGGGCCGCCGCGCTGGATGAGGGCGATGGTCTGCCGCGCCTCGGCAGGCAGGAAACCGGGCAGGCCATCACGCTGGTCGCTGCCGGTGGCGCGCGCGGCGGGCGCGCTGCGGCTGCTGGCGCCCTGCAGGTCCGGCGCGAACTGCGGTGCCGGCGGCCGCTGCAGGAAATGGTTGGCGACCAGCCCAAGCAGCAGCAGGGCGATGGCGGTGATCAACAGCCGGGGATTGCGCATGGGCCGTGGCGGGCGAGGGAAGTGCGTGCACTGTAGCGCCTGCGCGCTGCATCGTGCATGAGGAGCGGTGGCCGCGTCACTGCTGCGTAACAATTGCCAATGCAATCACCTGCAGGACGCAATTCCCTTTACATCCCCCTTGGTAATCTCGCGGTCTGTCCCCATCATTCAACGCGCACCGCCCGACGACGCCGTCGGGTGCCCTCGCTATCAGGAGATGCATCATGGCCTACACCCTGCCCAAGCTGTCCTACGCCTACGACGCTCTGGAACCGAACATCGATGCGGCAACGATGGAAATCCATCACACCAAGCATCACCAGACCTACATCAACAACGTCAACGCGGCGCTGGAAGGCACCGAGTACGCTGACCTGCCGGTCGAAGAGCTGGTGAAGAAGCTGAAGTCGCTGCCGGAGAACCTGCAGGGTCCGGTGCGCAACTACGGTGGTGGCCACGCCAACCACTCGCTGTTCTGGACCGTGATGGCCCCCAACGCCGGCGGCAACCCGGTCGGTGACGTGGCCAAGGCCATCGACAAGGACCTGGGCGGTTTCGACAAGTTCAAGGACGCCTTCACCAAGGCTGCGCTGACCCGCTTCGGCAGCGGCTGGGCCTGGCTGAGCGTGACCCCGGACAAGAAGGTCGTGGTCGAGAGCACCGGCAACCAGGACAGCCCGCTGATGGAAGGCAACACGCCGATCCTCGGCCTGGACGTGTGGGAACACGCCTACTACCTGAAGTACCAGAACCGTCGCCCGGAATACATCGGCGCGTTCTTCAACGTCATCGACTGGAACGAAGTCGAGCGTCGTTACCAGGAAGCCATCGCCTGAGTGCGGTGACTGCATGAAACGAAGAGGCCGGGGGAAACCCCGGCCTTTTTGTTTTCCGCATCGGTAGTGCCGGCCGCTGGCCGGCAACCATGGAATCCCTATTCGGTGGTAGTCGGCACACCCTGCAGCCGCAGCGTGGCCATCACGCCCAGGCGCAGGCCGGGCAGGTCGCCGTCGGCGGGCAGCAGGATCGCCTGCTGGCGGATGCCGCCGAAATACTTGACCTGGAACAGCACGTCCAGGCCATGGCCGCTGGCGCCACCACCGCTGGCGGCCGGGGCGTCGGGCCTGCCGCCGGGGTTGCGCCGCGCCGGCTGGAAGCCGGGCGTGCTGCGTACCAGTTCGGGGGTCGCTGCGGCAAAGTCGCCGGCGATCAGGCTGGGCATGCCATCGGACGTGGCGCCGATCCAGGTCATCAGGTCGCTGGTCTGGTGCTGGCGTGCCGTGGCTTCGTCCGGGTCGGGGCGCAGGCGGGCCACATAGACGTTGAGCAGGGCCTCGCCCATCCGCAGGCGCATCATGCCGGCCGCGCTGAAGGTGCCGGGCGGATGCAGCAGGGTCACCCCGTCCTCGCTCACCGGCAGCCGGGTCAGCATCGCGTTGCCGTGCCGCAGCGGCTGGCTGGGCGGGTCGGCGGTGACGAAATCGCAGCTGTAGCGCAGCCGGCTGGCCAGCCAGCAGGCGGGGTTGCGGCCCTGCTGCTGCTGCACCTGCTGCACCGAGATCACATCCGGCTGCAGTTCGGTCAGCAGCTGCAGCACCTGTTCGCGGCGCTG
>JAFAFD010000152.1 GCA_023423675.1 Pseudomonadota bacterium
GCTATATGGAGGTTGCCAGCAGCGTTGCTAGCGGTGGCGGCTTCCGGATTTCAGGGATTCCCTATGTGTCCCAGCCTCCGTTGTACCCCGGAGTGCTCGGCGCCTGGTTCATGCTCACCGGCGTGAACGTGGGGGCGGGCAAGATTCTCAACGTCGTGCTCTGGGCCGGCACGCTGGTTTCGTGGGTCGGTCTGGGTTTACGCCTCCAGCTGCGCCCGGTCTGGCAGGTCGCCTCGCTTGCAGTACTGGCATTCCATCCCGCGCTGGTCGCCTATAGCAACGTACTGGGTACCGAATCGCTGTCACTGTTCCTTGCCGTGTTCGGCATGCTTCTGGCGGTCGTGCGTTTCCCGGGCCGATGGCTGCTGCTGGGAGCCGTGCTGGCACTTACCGCGTTGAACCGGCCACAGATGCTCCCGCTGCCGGGAGCCGTGGCACTGGCGCTGCTCCTGCGCGATGGGATGCGCGTCGCCACCTGGCGGCGGATCTGCATGGTGGTGTTGGGTTTTCTGCTGGTACTTGGTCCATGGACCCTGCGCAATGCGCTTCTCTTCGGCCAGTTTGTGCCCGTCAGTGCAAACAGTGGGTACGTGCTGATGGTCAACAACAACGATGCCAATGCACATGGCGGGTGGATGCCGTTGAAGGACGTACCACTCGAGGCTGACGACAAGGCTCGGTTTGCCGATGCTGGATTTTCCCAAGGGTTCTTCACTGGAGATAGTGAGGACTGGAAGCTCCGCCACTGGACGCCTGCGGCCGACGTGATTGCCTCAGGCATTGGCCGCCGTTGGATTTCAGAACACCCGGGCCGCTTCCTGGAGTTGGCGCTGCTGCGCGTGCGCGGATCGTTCGATGTCGGCAGCCTCCTGCATTGGCCGTTCCTGGAAAGGGGCGGTGCCCCGGTGTGGCTGGGCAGATTGACGCTGGCACTCAACATTGCGTTGACGGTCTGCACGATGGTCGCGCTGCTGCGCATCTGCCTCGATCTGCGCCGCTGGCAGCCCGTTCATTGGCTCGCCGTGGCCACACTTGGCTTGGGTATGGTGTCGCTCCTGCTGTTCGAGGGGCAGGGGCGTTACCTTTTGCCACTGGTCCCAGGGGCGCTGTTCATCATTGTCGCCTCGGGCAAGCTACGCTTGCCCGGCCGGATCAACGCCTGATACCCCGTGGTCCTTTGAACACTTCGCTGCAGACACGTTCCATCCCGTACCAATCAGGAGAACAGGTAGTGCCTACATGGCTAGTCACCGGCGGTGCCGGTTTCATTGGCGGCAACTTCGTTCTCGAAGCGGTTGCCCGCGGCATCAAGGTCGTCAATCTTGACGTGCTGACCTATGCCGGCAACCTGAAGACCCTGTCCAGCCTGGACGGCAACCCGAACCACGTGTTCGTGCAGGGTGACATCGGCGACAGCGCCCTGGTGGCCCGCCTGCTGGCCGAGCACCAGCCGGACGCGGTGCTGAACTTCGCCGCCGAAAGCCATGTGGACCGCTCCATCGACGGCCCCGGCGCCTTCATCCAGACCAACGTCGTCGGCACCTTGGGCCTGCTGGAAGCGGTGCGCGACCATTGGAAGGGCCTGCCGGCCGAGCAGGGCGCGGCCTTCCGCTTCCTGCACGTGTCCACCGACGAGGTGTACGGCACCCTGGGCGAGACCGGCAAGTTCAGCGAGACCACCCCGTATGCGCCCAATTCGCCGTACTCGGCGTCCAAGGCCGCGTCGGACCACCTGGTGCGCGCGTTCCACCACACCTACGGGCTGCCGGTGCTCACCACCAACTGCTCCAACAATTACGGCCCGTACCACTTCCCCGAGAAGCTCATTCCGCTGGTGATCGCCAAGGCACTGGCCGGCGAGCCGCTGCCGGTGTACGGCGATGGCAAGCAGGTGCGTGACTGGCTGTTCGTCACCGACCATTGCGAAGCGATCCGCACCGTGCTGGCCAAGGGCCAGGTCGGCGAGACCTACAACGTCGGCGGCAATTCGGAAAAGCAGAACATCGAAGTCGTGCAGGCGATCTGCGCGCTGCTCGATGCGCGCCGTCCGCGTGACGATGGCAAGCCGCGCAGCAGCCAGATCACCTACGTTACCGATCGCCCGGGCCATGACCGTCGCTATGCGATCGATGCGTCGAAGCTGAAGAACGATCTCGGCTGGGAACCGGCCTACACCTTCGAGCAGGGCATCGCCTTCACCGTTGACTGGTACCTGGACAACCAGGAATGGGTCAACGGCGTGCTCGACGGCAGCTACCGCCTGCAGCGCATCGGCACCAGCGCCTGAAACCAGGAGAGAACATGACGCAGCGTAAAGGCATCATCCTGGCCGGCGGCTCCGGCACCCGGCTTTATCCGATCACCAAGGGCGTCAGCAAGCAGCTGCTGCCGGTGTACGACAAGCCGATGATCTACTACCCGCTCAGCGTGCTGATGCTCGCGGGCATCCGTGAAGTGCTGATCATCAACACCCCGCACGAACAGGCGTTGTTCCAGCAGCTGCTGGGCGACGGTTCGCAGTGGGGCATGGACATCCAGTATGCCGTGCAGCCCAGCCCCGACGGTCTGGCCCAGGCCTACCTGATCGGCCGCGACTTCGTGGCCGGCAAGCCGAGCTGCCTGGTGCTGGGGGACAACATCTTCCACGGCCACGGCCTGCGCGAAGTGCTCAAGCGCGCTGACGATCGCGTGGACGGCTCGACCGTGTTCGGCTA
>JAFAFD010000159.1 GCA_023423675.1 Pseudomonadota bacterium
CCCGCCCAGCCACGAGGGGCTGCGCCGTTCGCGGGCAACCCAACTGAACGATTTCATCTGCAACTGTCACCCGGATCGTGTCTAATATCGCTCCCCACCTGCGGTCCCCACCCGAATGTCCCTCCAATCCCATGGCCCGGCGCCGTGCGACGACGCTGACGGCCACCTCGTCACCGCCGGTCCGCTGACCCCGCCCCCGGACAGCGCCGGCACCCCCGCCGACGAAAAAGCGCTGCGCCACTCGGTCGCCGAGGACGTGCAGGGCATGGTCCTGGCCACGCTGGTGGCCTCGCTGGGCCTGGCCATCTTCGCCAAGGGCGGGCTGATGATCGGCGGCATGGCCGGCGCGGCCTTCCTGCTGCACTACGCCATAGGCTGGAACTTCGGCCTGGTGTTCGTGCTGGTCAACCTGCCGTTCTACTGGGTGGCCGTGCGCCGCATGGGCTGGGAATTCACCCTCAAGACCTTCGCGGCGGTCACCGCCTGCGGCGTGCTGACCGACATCCTGCCGCGCTGGGCCGATTTCTCGCACATCGCGCCGCTGTACTCGGCGCTGGTCGGCGGCGCCCTGTCCGGCCTGGGCATCCTGTTCTTCATCCGCCACCGCGCCAGCCTGGGCGGCATCGGCATCCTGGCGGTGTACCTGCAGCGCACCCGCGGCTGGAGCGCCGGCAAGGTGCAGATGTCCTTCGACGCCTGCCTGATGGTGGCCGCGTTCTTCGTGCTGTCGCCGTCGAAGGTGATGTACTCGGCCATCGGCGCGGTGGTGCTCAGCTTGGTGCTGATGTTCAACCATCGCCCCGGCCGTTACATGGGCGTCTGATCCTTCAACGGTAGTGCCGGCCTGCACCCATGGCGGGGCCAGCTTCAGCAGCTGCGCATGCACCGGGCAATCCTCGGCATGCGCGCCGGGCAGGTAGCCCAGGCTCATCAGGAACTCGCCGGTGATCTCGCCGCCGGTGAAGCGGAACGTCTTCTTGAACAGCTTCACCCAGTCGGCCTTGTTGCGCGGGTGGTGCGCGTCCAGCCACGCGGCGAAGCTGCCATGGCTGGTCCGCAGCTGCTGGATCACCTGTGCGTTGTGGATGGCGGCCAGCACCTTCAGCCGGTTGCGGATGATGCCGGCGTCGGACAGCAGGCGCTCGATGTCCTGCTCGGCATAGGCCGCCACGCGGTCCACGTCGAAGCCATCGTAGGCCGCGCGGAAGCCCTCGCGCTTCTTCAGGATGGTCTCCCAGCTCAGCCCGGCCTGGTTGATTTCCAGCACCAGCCGCTCGAACAGCTCGCGCTCGTCGCGCTGCGGGAAGCCGTATTCATTGGCGTGGTAGAACTCATGCACCGGGTGGCCCGGGGCGATGCGGCAGTATCCGGACAAGGTGTTCTCCTGGCGGGCGGGCGTCCCATTATGCGCGGCGTGCAGGCGCCGGAGGCGCCCACCGGCTAGAATGGCGCCATGTCTGTAACGCCTACCTCCCTTGCCGATCACCTGCTCGTCGCGCTGCCGTCGCTGATCGACGCGACCTTTGCCCGCAGCGTCGCGCTGATCTGCCAGCACGACGAGAACGGGGCCATGGGCGTGCTGGTCAACCAGCCTTCCGAATACACGCTGGGCGAGGTGCTTTCGCAGATGGACATCACCACCGGTGATGGTGAGCTGCAGGCGCGCGTGGTGCTCAACGGCGGTCCGGTGCATCCCGAGCGCGGTTTCGTCATCCACGACGACGCGCGCGACTGGGATTCCAGCCTGCGCGTGAGCGAGGGGCTGTACCTGACCACCTCGCGCGACATCCTCGAGGCGATGGCCCGCGGTGAAGGCCCGGCCAATGCCGTGGTCACCCTGGGCTGTGCCGGCTGGGGGGCAGGGCAGCTGGAAAGCGAACTGGCCGAGAACAGCTGGCTGACCGTGCCGGCCGATGCCGAGCTGGTGTTTCAGCTGCCGCTGGAGCAGCGCTGGCAGGGCGCGGCCGCGCGCATCGGCGTGGACCTGTTCCGGCTGACCGATTACAGCGGCCATGTCTGAGCCGTCCGCGCCCGCCCCGGTTCCTGCCGCCCCGGCCATCCGCCGCGATGGCACCGTGCTGGGGTTCGACGTGGGCTCGCGCCGTATCGGCGTGGCCATCGGCAGTGCCTTCGCTGCGCATGCGCGCGCGGTGGCCGTGGTCGATGTGCACGGCAACGGCCCGGACTGGGCCGCGATCGAGCGCCTGCTCAAGGAATGGAAGCCCGACGGCCTGGTGGTGGGCGATCCGCTCACCCTGGATGGCCAGGACCAGCCCAACCGCAAGCGCGCGCAGGGCTTCGCCCGCCAGCTGCGGGAACGCTTCAAGCTGCCGGTGGCGATGATCGACGAGCGTTCCAGCTCGGTCGAGGCCGCCCGCCGCTTCGCCGTCGAGCGCGCCGAAGGGCGCAAGCGCCGCCGTGATGCGGCCGCCCTCGATGCCGTGGCCGCGGCGGTGATCATCGACCGCTGGCTGTCGTCCCCCGACGACGCCACCCCCATTCCCTGACTGCCGACTCCCGCCATGACTGCCCAGCAACTCGATGCTTCCGGACGCCTGCGCCACCTGCTGACCCTTGAGGGCCTGCCGCGCGAAACCCTGATCCAGCTGCTCGACCGGGCAGGGCAGATCCGCGATGCCGCCGTTGGCCGCGTCGGCAACAAGCGCCAGGTGCTGGCCGGCTCGGCGGTGTGCACGCTGTTCTTCGAACCCTCCACCCGCACCCGCAGCTCGTTCCAGCTGGCCGCCCAGCGCCTGGGCGCGGACGTGCTGAACTTCGATGCCTCCACCTCGTCGACGCGCAAGGGTGAAACCGCCTGCGACACGCTGAAGAACCTGGAAGCGATGGGCGTTCGCGGTTTCGTGGTGCGCCATCCCGATGACGGCGCGGTGGCCGCACTGGCCGCCGCGGCCGGCGAGGGCACCGCCCTGGTCAATGCCGGTGACGGCCGCAGCTCGCACCCGACCCAGGGCCTGCTGGACATGTTGACCCTGCGCCAGGCCAAGGGCCCGGATTTCTCCAAGCTGAAGGTCGTGATCGTCGGCGACGTGAAGCACTCGCGCGTGGCCCGCACCGACCTGCATGCACTGCGCACGCTGGGCGTGGGCGAGATCCGCGTGTGCGGTCCGCAGTCGCTGCTGCCCGACGACGAGACCCTGAAGGGCTGCGTGATCGGCGATGATTTCGACGCGATGCTGGAAGGCGTCGACGCGCTGATGATGCTGCGCCTGCAGCGCGAGCGCATGGAAGAGGGCCTGGTGCCGTCGCTGGAGCAGTACCACGCGCAGTACGGCCTGAACGCCGAACGCCTGGCCCGTGCCGGCAAGGATGCAGCGGTGCTGCACCCGGGCCCGATCAACCGCGGCGTGGAAGTGACCGACGAGGTGGCCGACGGCCCGCAGTCGTGGGTGCTGCGCCAGGTCGCCAACGGCGTCGCCGTGCGCATGGCCGTGCTGGAAACCCTTCTGGGCTGATCGCCCGCTCGGGTGGGTGCCGGTGGGTGCCAACCTTTGCTTGGCACTGAACTGCCTGGATGGGTGCCTTGGTGGGTGCCGACCGTTGGCCGGCACTGCACGGGTGGGCCTTGAACTGCTTTGGTGGTGGGTGCCGACCGTTGGTCGGCACTGCTCCTACCCGCATTGCAGTGGTTGTCTGATAGCAAAGGACCCTCAGCGCGCACACGCTTGTGTCCATGAACCGCGCACGCCTGCGGCTTGGCCGCCATTCCCGTATCGGCCATTCCTACATCCTGACCACGGTCACCCACGGGCGTCGACGCTACTTCGATGATCCCAATGCCGCGCAGGTGGTGATGGACGTTCTCCATCGGATAGACACGGAAGGCCTGACGCAGTCGCTTGCCTACGTGGTCATGCCCGACCACATACATTGGCTCGTGGAGCTCCGCGCATTTTCGCTGGACTACATCATGCAGCGCTTCAAATCGAGCAGTGCATTGCAGGTCAACCGAATGCTCGGCCAGTCAGGAAGATTCTGGCAATCGAGCTATCACGATCACGCAATCCGGTCTGATGAGTCGCTGTTTCGTCATGCGATGTACGTGTTCGGCAATCCGATCAGGGCGGGATTGACCACGCAGCTTGGCGAGTATTCCCATGCGTGGTGTCGATGGAACATGGATGGGACGCTCCGGTCATTGGATGATCCAGCATCGGTATGACAGTGCCGACCAACGGTCGGCACCCACCAACGGCCATGCCAGTCTGGGCTGGTCGTTACCGGGCTTCCATCGCGTCGATGTAGGCCAGCTCGTTCAACGACTTCGGGTCGTTCGGTTGAATCTCCAGCACGTGCTCGAAGGTTGCGCGCGCTTTCTTCAACTCGCCCAGTTCGATCAGGGTGAAGCCGATACCCCGCAGTGCCACCGGCCGGCTCTTGATCGATACGCTGTCGCGATCAATCAGCGCAAGCGCGCGCTCGTAGAAGTCCAGTGCTTCCTTCGGGCGCCGCAGCTGGATCAGCGCAACGCCCATTTCGTTGAAGCTTTCCGGATCAAGCGGCGCCAGTGCCATGGCTTCCTCCAGCACCACGATGGCATCCTCGAAACGGCGTTGCTCCACCCGGATGTACGCCAGCTGCTGGAGGGCCGAGGCACAGGTGATGTCCAGCCATTCGGTGGGCGTGCCGTCGCCGTGCTCGGCCACGTACTGCTCGTACTGCTGGCGCCTGCTGAAGGCGAGGGCGCGGCGCCCAGGCGTGTCGCGTTGTGTGCGGCAATACGCCAGCGGTGCCTGCAGCTGCTGTTCGGCCGCTTTCAGGTCGCCGCTCTGGGTGATGCGCGTGGCCGCGCTGACGTCGTCGCGCAGATGATGGCCCAGGCCACTGTCGACGTTCATTCGTGAGGGTTGCAGCGTGGTCAGCCGGAAGTCGGGTCCCGCTTCCTGTGCCTGCACCTGCGCACTACATGCCAGCAGCACACAAAGTGCTGCCTGCAGCATCCCTGCCTTCATCGTCCCGCCCCTGATGCGCCGCCACCGGCGCCGAGCCCGCAGCCTAGCAGTCCGTGGACCGGCCGTCAGCGCTTCTGCGCGAACAGCCATGCCCACATTGCCGGGTCGGCGTAGGTCGCGTCCCAGGCGTTGTGGTTGCCGTCGGGGTATTCGGTATAGCGCATGTCGCGCGCGCCGGCTGCCTGGAAAGCAGCGTGCAGGCGGCGGTCGTCGGCCGGGAGCACCACGTCGTCCTGTGCGCCGTGGAAGATCCAGATCGGTGTCTGCCGCAGGCGCTGTGCGATGGCCGCGTAGGGATCGGCCTCGTGCGCCACCTGTTCGACGAACAGGGTGGGGCGCACCGCGCGTGGGGCCAGCACCGCGCCGCATACCGGCACGATGGCGGCAAAGCGCTGCGGTTCGTCCAGGGCGATGTTCCAGCTGCCGTAGCCGCCCATCGACATGCCGGTCAGGTACTGCCGCGCGGGGTCGGCACCGAATTCGGCAATCGTGGCATCCAGCGCGGCCACGGCCACACGGTTGTTGTGGTCGCTCCATTCCTCGTCGCCGGGCACCTGCGGGAACACCGCCAGCGCCGGGAAGTCGGTCGCATGTTCGCGCAGGTACGGGCCCAGCCCGGCGTGGGTCTGCTTGACGCCATCGCGGCCACGCTCACCCGAGCCGTGCAGGAACAGCACCACCGGCAGCGAGCCGGGCGTGCGCGCCGCCACCGCCGGAATGAAGACCTGGTAGTAGGCGGTCTGCCCGTCCACCTTCACCGCACGGGATTCGAAGTGGCCACGCGCGCTGTCGGGCGTGCTGGCGCAGGCGGCCAGCATCA
>JAFAFD010000190.1 GCA_023423675.1 Pseudomonadota bacterium
CGCGCGCGGTCGGCGGCAGCCGGTGCCCCAGCACGATCAGGCCGTCGGCTTCGTTGCGCCGTAGCATCTGCGCGTAGCGTTCCTCGCGGTCGGGCTGGTGCTGGGTATCGCCCAGCAGCACGGCGTAGCCGACCGCCTGCGCCGCCTCTTCGGCGCCCTGCAGGATCTGCGCGAAGAACGGGTTGGCGATGTCCGGCACGGTCACCAGGATCTTGCCGCTGCGCTGGGTTTTCAGCGTGCGGGCCACCGTGTTGGGCACATAGCCCAGCGTGGCGGCCGCCTGTTCGATGCGCGCGCGCGTGGCCGGCAGCACTTTTTCCGGCCGCGACAACGCCCGCGACACCGTCCCTGCGGAGACGCCTACGTGCTTTGCGATGTCGTAGATGGTTGCCATGGTCCTAGCTCCTGTGGCCGCTGTGCAGTGCACAACGGATCTGCGGAAAGCCCATGCTAGGGTAATGCAATCGATTGCATCGAGGGCGAATCAACGTGAGGACGCTCAAGGGTCCGGCGCTTTTCCTGGCGCAGTTCATCGGCGACAAGGCTCCTTTTGATCGGCTGGACACGCTGGCCGGATGGGCCGCGGGGCTGGGCTATTCTGGCGTACAAGTGCCCACCACTGCGCCTCACCTGTTCGACCTGGCCGAGGCGGCGCGCAGCCAGACCTACTGCGACGACGTGGCCGGGATGCTGGCCGGGCACGGCGTGCAGATCACCGAACTGTCGACCCACCTGCAGGGGCAGCTGGTCGCGGTGCACCCGGCCTATGACAGCCTGTTTGACGGTTTCGCCCCGGCAGACAAACGCGGCGATCCTGCCGCCCGCCAGGCCTGGGCCGTGGACCAGCTGATGCTGGGCGCCAAGGCCAGCCAGCGCCTGGGGCTGACCGCGCACGCCACCTTCTCCGGCGCGCTGGCCTGGCCGTACATGTACCCCTGGCCGCAGCGCCCGCCGGGCCTGGTGGAAGAAGCCTTCGCCGAACTGGGCCGCCGCTGGCGCCCGATCCTCGATGTGTTCGACGACTGCGGCGTCGACCTGTGCTTCGAGATCCACCCGGGCGAAGACCTGCACGACGGCGCGACCTTCGAGCGCTTCCTCGAGGTGGTCGACCACCATCCGCGCGCGAAGATCCTCTACGACCCCAGCCACCTGCTGCTGCAGCAGATGGACTACCTCGGCTTCATCGACCGCTACCACGCGCGCATCGGCATCTTCCACGTCAAGGACGCGGAGTACCACGCCAGCGCCCGCAGCGGTGTCTATGGCGGCTACCAGGACTGGATCGATCGCCCGGGCCGCTTCCGTTCGCTCGGCGATGGCCAGGTCGACTTCAAGGGCATCTTCTCGAAGTTCGCGCAGTACGACTTCCCCGGCTGGGCGGTCCTGGAATGGGAGTGCTGCCTGAAGCACCCCGAAGACGGCGCACGGGAGGGCGCCGCCTTCATCCGTGACCACATCATCCGGGTGACCGAGCGCGCCTTCGACGACTTCGCCGACAGCGGCAGCGACGCCGCATCACTGCACCGCATGCTGGGAATCTGAGCTGACACCGCCCCGGGAGGGCAAGCCATGACGCACGCCATGTCGCGCTTGGGCGCGATGATGTTTCTGCAGTTCTTCATCTGGGGGGCGTGGTTCGTCACCCTCGGCACCTACCTGGTGCAGGGCCCGCTGCAGGCCAGCGCCAGCCAGGTGGCCACGGCCTTCCTCAGCCAGTCCATCGGCGCGATCGTCGCTCCCTTCCTGGTCGGCCTGATCGCGGACCGCTACTTCGCCGCACAGCGCATCCTGGCGGTACTGCACCTGGCCGGCGCGGTGCTGATGTGGTTGGCCTCCACCGCGACCAGCTTCAGCATGTTCTCCGCCTGCGTGATGGGCTACATGCTGCTGTTCATGCCGACGCTGGCGCTGGCCAACAGCGTGGCGATGCGGCACATGCAGTCGCCTGAAAAACAGTTCCCGCTGGTACGGGTGGCCGGCAGCATCGGCTGGATCATCGCCGGCGTGCTGATCGGCTGGCTGGGCTGGGAACAGGCGCACCGCCTCGAGCTCACCTTCCGGATGGCCGCGCTGGCCTCGCTGCTGCTGGGCCTGTACGCGTTCACCCTGCCGCACACGCCGCCGCTGGCAAAGCAGCGCGACGCCGGTCTCGGGCAGATCCTCGGCCTGGATTCGCTGCGCCTGCTGAAGTCACGCGCCTACCTGGTGTTCTTCCTGGCCTCCATCGCCATCTGCATCCCGCTGTCGTTCTATTACAACTTCACCAACCCGTACCTCAACGACCTGGGCGTGCGCGGTGCGGCCGGCCTGCAGTCGCTGGGCCAGGTGTCCGAAGTGCTGCTGATGCTGGCGATGCCGTTCCTGTTCGTGCGGCTGGGGGTGAAGACCATGCTGGCGGTGGGCATGGCGGCGTGGGTGGTGCGCTATGCGCTGTTCGCCTTCGGTGATGCCGGCGGCGGCTTCTCGCTGCTGGTGATCGGCATCGTGCTGCACGGCATCTGCTACGACTTCTTCTTCGTCACCGGGCAGATCTACACCGATGCACATGCGGGCCCTGATGCACGCAGCAGCGCGCAGGGCTTCATCACCCTGGCCACCTACGGCGTGGGCATGCTGATCGGCACCTTCCTGTCCGGCGCGGTGGTCGAGCATTACACCACCGCAGCAGGGCCGGACTGGCAGCAGATCTGGCTGTTCCCGGCCGGCGTTGCACTGGTCGTGCTGATCGCCTTCCTGCTGCTGTTCCGCGACCGCCCCGCCGCCGCGGCCGCAGCCACTACCCGCTGAGAACAACGCCGATGCCAAAGCCTGGAATCGCCATTGTCGGCACAGGGATGATCGCCGCGGTGCACCGCCGCGCCGCCCTGCTCGCCGGTGCCGAAGTACGCGGCGTGGCCGCGTCTTCACCGCAGCGTGCGCAGGAAGTAGCGCAGGCGTGGAATGTGCCGCGCGCTTACCGCGATATCGACGAGGCCGTCGCCGATCCGCAGGTGCAGGTGGTGCATGTGTGCACGCCCAACCACCTGCACCGGCCGATGGCGCAGGTCGCGCTGGAAGCGGGCAAGCACGTGATCTGCGAGAAGCCGCTGGCCACGACCCTCGACGATGCGCAGGCGCTGGCATCGCTGGCCGCATCCAGCGGCCTGGTCGCCACGGTGCCCTTCGTCTACCGCTACCACCCGGTGGTCCGCGAGGCCCGCGCACGCATCGCGGCCGGCGACCTCGGGCCCCTGCACCTCATCCACGGCAGCTACCTGCAGGATTGGCTGCTCGACCCGGCCAGCAACAACTGGCGCGTCGACCCGGTACTGGGCGGCACCTCGCGCGTGTTCGCCGACATCGGCTCGCACTGGTGCGACCTGGTGGAATGGGTCAGCGGCGAGCGCTTCACCGAGGTCA
>JAFAFD010000195.1 GCA_023423675.1 Pseudomonadota bacterium
CCCGCCCACCCGGCGCGCGCGCGCCGCGGCGGCGCGCGGGGGCTTCGGGGGTAGGGCCGATCACGGGGCTGCTGGAAGGGGGAAGGCCGGCAGTGTTATGCGCGCCTCGCCGTGATGGCGATGTGGCGTTCAGGCATCCCAGGTAATATCCGCCTCGGAAGCGGCCGCCTCAAGGCGGGGCCGCGCGAACCAGTACCCCTGCATCAGCGTGATGCCCAGATCAGACAGGCAGCGTGCTTCGTCAGCCGTTTCAATGCCCTCGGCAATGACGTCGATGGACAGCTGGCTGCACATGGCCACCACCCCGGCAATGATCGCGCGACGGGAAGGACTGCGGTCAACGCCTTGGACGAGGGCCATATCCAGCTTGACGATGTCGGGCTGGAAGTCGGCCAGCAGGTTCAGACCCGCAAATCCCGCGCCGAAGTCATCGATGGCCGTCTTGAAACCGATGCGCTTGTACTCCGTGAGGATCTCCGCCAGCCATTTGCCATCGTCGATTTTCTCGCCCTCCACCGTCTCGAAGATGATGCGCTCGATCGGGAAACCATACCGGCGAGCAGCCTCCAGCGTGGAGCGTATGCACACCTCTGGCCGATAGATCGCATTGGGCAGGAAGTTGATCGAAAGATGCGACTGCATCTGCAGCGAGGCCGCAATCCGTATCGCCTTCTCGCGGCAGGCCTGGTCAAACGAGTACTGGTTCTCAGCAACTACCTGTGAAAGCACCGAATGGGCAGACTCGCCCGCCGGACCGCGCACCAGCGCTTCGTGCGCGAAGATCCTGCGCGCGCGGATATCCACGATCGGCTGGAACGCATAGCTGAACTCAAACGGCAGCGGCGCCGCATCCCGGCACAGGGCACATCCGGCAGGTCGGTCAGGGGAGGGCATGCGTGCGACCTCAGACGGCAGGAGCCCTCAGCCTACAGCCGGCTGCGACAAGGTTGAGTGCAGGTGCACAGAAGCGCTGAACGCTTCATTGCAGGCTACAGCGCATCCAGATTGCGCAGCAGCGCCTCGGTCTGCTGGGCAATCGCATCGCGCTTGCTGGCGGGCATGCGTGCCAGCTGCCGATAGGGCATCTCCAGGCGGGGGTTGCCGCTCAGTCGGTGCGCATTCCGTGCCAGGAAATCCCAGTACAACGCATTGAACGGGCAGGCCCTTGGCCCGGTGGGCTGCTCCTGGCGATACGGGCATCGGCCGCAATGGTCGCCCATGCGGTGCAGGTAGGCGGCAGTGGAGATATAGGGCTTGGTCGCCAACAGGCCACCATCGGCGAACTGGCTCATGCCCACCGTGTTGGGCAGCTCTACCCACTCGAACGCGTCAATGTAGATGCCCAGGTACCACCGGTGCAGGGCATGCGGATCCAGCCCGGCGAGCAGGGCAAAGTTGCCGATCACCATCAGGCGTTCAATATGGTGGGCGTGGGCATTGGCCAGCGAGCGGCCGATCGCAGCGCGCACGCACGCCATGCGCGTGTTGCCGGTCCAGAACCACTCCGGCAACGGGCGGGTATGGCCGAACGCGTTGTTGTGCTCGTAGCCCGGCATCTGTGCCCAGTACACGCCGCGGACATACTCGCGCCATCCCA
Organism: Pseudomonadota bacterium; assembly: GCA_023423675.1. Taxonomy (GTDB): domain Bacteria; phylum Pseudomonadota; class Gammaproteobacteria; order Xanthomonadales; family Xanthomonadaceae; genus Stenotrophomonas. The sequence goes on from JAFAFD010000195.1 coordinate 1,598, forward strand.
GAATCTGGCGGATGAAACCCTCCACCGAGGCGAGCGGCGCACGACCGTCGCGGCCCGCAAGCTCCACCCGGGCAATCACCTCCCACGGCGAGAGCATCTTCACGTTCAAGGCAAACGACAGCAGCGAATGGAACAGGCGCGACGCCTGCGCACTGATTGCATCCTGGTAATCGCCAAAATGAGGAAGGCCATGTTCAATGAAGGCGTCGAGCTGCTGCAGCGCCTCGCCGCGATCCAGCGGCCAGCGCAGGGCATCTGCATTGGGATCGCCGAAGCTGGCGACGCCGGCATCGCGGATCGTCTGCCACAGCGCGCTGCGATCATGGGTTGGCCGCAGGTCCTGCGGCTCGGGTGGGTCGCCAGGCCACGGCTTGCGGTTCTCCGCATCGAAGTTCCAGCGACCGCCCAACGGCGCGCCATCGGGCGCGAGCAGCACGCCATGGCGTTGCCGCATGTAGCGATAGAACACCTCCATCGTCCAGCGCTCGCCACCTCGGTTGCCGAAGAACTGCGCCACTTCGTCGCGCGTGGTCAGGAAGTGCTCACTCTCCACGCAACGCACCGCGATTGACTGCTGCGCCGCGTAATCGCGCAGCTGCTGATCCAGTCGCCATTCGTCCGGCGCCTGGTATTCCAGCTGGCTGGCCCCGTGCTGGTGCAGCAACCGGGTCAGGTTGTCGGGCAATGATTGCCGGTTGGCGGGGTCATCGATGGCCAGGTAGCAGACCCGGTGCCCCGCCTCACGCAACTGTTCGGCAAAGCGACGCATCGCAGCGAAGATGGCCAGGATCTTCTGTGCGTGATGCATCACATAATCCGTCTCCTGGCGGATCTCCATCAGCACATACACCACCTCATCCGACCGCTCGGCAAACCAGGGGTGGGCAGGATTGAGCTGGTCACCCAGCACCAGGCGCAGGCAGGTTACAGGCGGCATCAGTGGCGCGGGCGAGGGCAGGGACATCGGGCTCATGGCGGAAGGGGTGTCGACTACCTGAACATCTACGCAGCGGGGGCCGCTCTGGATGCATCCGATTCCGCGCTCATCGCGTAGGCGAGGGACTATGGCAAAGATGAAGAAGCGAGCAGACCTGCCGCAGAAGATCTGTGCGACCTGTGGCCGACCGTTCGCCTGGCGCCGCAAATGGGCGCGGGATTGGGAGAACGTGCGTTATTGCTCCGACCGCTGCCGTGACCAGCGTGGGCGGTCGGGCGCCTAGCAGAATCCTGGCGGCAGACACGCCCTTCATCGCGAACGCAGCACAATAAGGCGCTTTCCCCGCATAACAGGAAGGCAGGTGGCGCCATCGTGAGAGCCATTTCCTTGATTGCCGCCAGCATGCTGGCCACTACCGCATTCCACGCCCGCGCATCAGAGCGTGGCCCGGATGCAGCACCTTATTTCGAACCCGGTGGTGCCGTACGGTTCAATTATGGCTGGCTCGATTACGCGCCGACCAACCGCCTGCAGCTGGAGCTGCTGCAGGCGGACATCGACACGGGAGTCGGTCCATTCTCATTTTCCGCCCAGTACCGCTGGTATGACGACTTCCATGCCGTGCACCATGCCTACGCCGGCTGGCGGTTTACCGAGCAGACCCAGCTGAAAGCCGGCATCCAGCAGGTGCCGTTCGGGCTGTTGCCAACGGCATCGCAGAGTTTCTGGTTCGGCTCAGGCTACTATCTGGGTATCGAGGATGACTACGACCCCGGGGTCGTATTGGTCCACACCCATGGCGACACCACCTGGCATGTTGGTTGGTTCTCCGGGGACGAATACGGCTCCGGCGCCCGCTACGACCGCTATTCGTTCGATGTGGCGCAGACCGACAGGCTGCCGTATCGCGAGCGGCAGCGGCTTCATGCACGGGTAGAGCAGGCGCGCAGCTGGTCAGGGGGCGAGCTGCTGCTGGGCGCGTCGGCCTTTGCAGGCAAGGTGCAGAATACGCAGACCCGCCGCCATCACGGCCATCAGGGTGCAGCCGTGCACGCACAGTGGAAGCGCGATGGCTGGACCACGCAGTTGCAGTGGGCGCGTTATCGCTATGACATTCCTGGCAAGCGCATTGCGATGTCGGCATTCGAAGCGCCCTTCCAGATTGCAGCGCAGGCCGATGTGCCCAGTGCGAATGTGGCCTACTCGTTCACGCGCAAGGGCACGCTGGATGACCTGACCTGCTACAACAACCTCAGTATGACGCGCCCGGTGGGGCATGGTGCTGGTGTGCGCGATTCCTGGCAGAACGTCACCGGCTGCAGCCTGCAGAAGGGCATCATGACCACCTATGTGGACTGGATCGCCGGTCGCAACATGTGGTTTGCCGGTGGCGATGGCATCGGCATCAACGAGGGAGGCCCCTCGCGATGGCATTCCCGCCTGAACGTGAACATCGGCTTCTATTTCTGACGAAACGATTCGTCCCCGTAGAGTCGAGCTTGCTCGACTGGCGTCCGGTTCCGCTTTCTTCAATAGATGCAACAATGCCGTCTACCTGTCCGCACCGCGCCCCCATGAAACAACGCCTACCCCTTCTGCTGTCCCTGATCGTTCCCATGACCTGCTTGGCGGCCCCTTCGCAGACCGTGACCTCACCCGCACCGCTTCCGCCATCGGACGGCCGGGTGACCGTGTTCCTGGCCGGCAGCATCGAGATGGGCAAGGCTGGCGACTGGCAAGCGCAGGTACAG
>JAFAFD010000225.1 GCA_023423675.1 Pseudomonadota bacterium
CATGAATGAACTGCTCATCCCTGACGCTGCACAACGCGACGAATCGTCCGTCGAGATGATCCGTGTGTGGATCGCCGAACGCGGGCTGCATGCTTCGTTGAAGGTGGGGCTGTATGAGGATCGTCCCGACATCCAGGAAGAACGTGCGTGGGGCCGGATCCTCGCCGATGTTGCCCAGCACGTGGCCGACGCGCTGGTGACCAGCCAGGGCATGGACCGGGATGTTGCCATCGCGGCCATCAAAGCAGCATTCAATGAGGAGCTGCAGGCGCCATCCAGCGGCCGGTCCGGCGGGTTCGTCGTGCGCCACTGACGAATGCATGGACGCCGCATTTCCGTAGCGTCGAGCTTGCTCGACGGCTGTTGATCCACCGCGAACGGCAGCCGAGCATGGCTCGGCTCTACAGTAGACCCACGCCATGCGTGGATGAACCGCCCGAGCTCACCGCCCCGCCCGAATCCTCGCCAACGCCAGATACATCGCCGGCGTCGTGTACAGCGTCAGCCACTGGCTGACCAGCAACCCGCCCACAATCGCGATGCCCAGCGGTTGCCGCAGCTCCCAGCCCTCGCCATTGGCAAGCATCAGCGGCAGCGTGCCCAGCAGCGCCGCCAGCGAGGTCATCAGTATCGGCCGCAGGCGAAGCCGTGCTGCGTCCATCACCGCATCCTGCGCGGTCAAGCCACGCCGCTCGCCGGCCAGGGCGAAGTCCACCAGCAGGATGGTGTTCTTCATCACCACGCCCACCAGCAGGAACAAGCCAAGCAGCGCGATCAGGTTCAGTTCGTTGCCGAACACCCACAGCGCCAGCAGCGCGCCGATGCCGGCCGAGGGCAGGGTGGACAGGATCACCAGCGGCTGCAGGAAGCTCTCGTAGAGAATGCCCAGCACCAGGTAGACCGCCAGCGTGGCGCCCAGCACCAGCCACAGCTGCCGCGCGCGCAGGCTGTCCAGGCCACCGGCTTCACCGGACAGCTTGGCCTGCACGGTGCGTGGCAGCATCAGCTTCGCCATCGCGGCGTTGATCGCCTGCGTGGCCTGTTCCAGGCCGACGCCCGGTGCCAGTGCGAATTCGATCCAGATCGAGGCGAACTGTTCGCTGTGGTAGATGCGGTCCGGCGCCATGCCGTAGCGCCAGCTGGCGATGGTCGACAGCGGAATGCGCTGGCCGCTGCCGTCCACGACCTGCAGGCGCGCCAGCGTGCCCGGGTCCTGGGTGTGCTTCGGGTCCAGCTCCATCACCACGCGGTACTGGTTGAGGCTGTCGTACAGGGTGGCGACCTGGCGCTGGCTGAAGGAGTTGTTGAGCATGTTGGCCACGGTCTTCAGGTCCACGCCATGGCGCGCGGCGGCCTCGCGGTCGATGTCCAGCACCACCTGGCGCATGCCGGCCTCGCCCTGAGCTTCCACATCCACCAGCTCGGGCAGGGCGCGCAGCGCGGCGCCGACCTTCGGGGCCCACTCGCGCAGCGGCGCCATGTCTGCCGACAGCAGCTGGAACTCGTACTGGCCGCTGCTGCCGCCGCCTTCCAGGCGGATGTCCTGGTCCACCCACAGGTACAGGTTGCCGCCGGGCAGTTTGGGCAGGCGCGCGCGCAGGCGATCGATCACCTCCTGGCTGGACACTTTGCGCTCGGCCAGCGGCTTCATCTTGATCATGATGAAGGCGTTGTTGACCCCGTTGCTGCCGCCGATATAGCCGATGATGTCCTCGATGGCCGGGTCGGATAGCAGCAGCTTGCGGTAGGCATCGATCTTCGGCTGCATGGCCTGGAACGAGAGTCCGTCGTCGCCACGGGCGAAGCCGCGCAGCTGTGCGGTGTCCTGCTTGGGCACCACGCCCTTGGGCACCTGCTGGAACAACCACGCATTGAGTGCGATGACCGCCACGAAGGCCAGCAGCGGCCAGCGCAGCCGTCGCAGGCAGGCCTGCAGCGTGCGCAGGTAGGCGGCGCGCACGCGCTCGAACAGCGCGTTGCTGCCACGCTGCCAGCGCGAGGCGTGCTGCGCGTCATCGACGAACAGGCGCGCGCACAGCATCGGCACCAGACTCAGCGCAACGACCACCGACACGCTCATCGCCGCCACCAGGGTCAGCGAGAATTCGCGGAACAGGCGCTCGACGAAGTCATCCAGAAACAGGATGGAGACGAACACCACGGCCAGCGCCACGTTCATCGACAGCAGGGTGGCGCCCACTTCGGCTGCGCCGCGCACGGCGGCCTGCCAGCGGTCGGCGCCCAGTTCGCGATGGCGGGCGATGTTTTCCAGCACCACGATGGCATCGTCCACCACCAGCACCGCGGCCACGATCAGCGCCATCAGCGAAAGCGTGTTGAGCGAAAAGCCCATCAGCGCCACCAGCGCCAGCGTGCCGAACAGCACCACCGGGATGGCCACGCTGGGCACCAGCGCTGCGCGCCAGTGGCCGAGGAAACCGAGTACCACCAGCACCACCAGGGCGATGGCCAGCACCAGGGTCAGTTCGGCTTCGTGCAGGGTCGCGCGGATGACCGGCGAGCGATCCATTACCAGCCGCATGTCGACGCTGGGTGGCAGCAGCGCATGCAGCTGCGGCAGCTGCGCCTGGATGGCATCGACGGTGGCGATGATGTTCGCGCCGGGCTGGCGGCTGACGATCAGCAGCACCGCCGGGCGTTCGTTGTGGAAGCCGCTGGCGTAGCGGTCTTCCACGCCATCGGCAACCACCGCCACATCGCCCAGGCGCAGCGTGCGGTCGTCGCTCACCTTCAGCGCCAGCGCGCGGTACTGCGCGGCCTGGCGCAGCTGCAGCGGCGCTTCCAGCTGCCACTGCTGGCGGTCGTCGCCCACCGCACCCAGCGGGCGCACCGCGTTGGCGCGGCTGATGACCTGGGCCACGTCTTCCAGTGCCAGGCCGGCGTGGTTCAGCGCATTCGGGTCCAGCGACACGCGCACCGCCGGCAGCGCACTGCCGCCCACCTGCACTTCGCCCACGCCCGGTACCTGCGACAGCTTCTGCGCCAGCACGGTGGAGGCCAGGTCGTACAGCTGGCCCGGTGGCAGCGTGTCCGAGGTCAGTGCCAGCGCCAGGATCGGCGCCTGCGAGGGGTTCACCTTGCGGTACTGCGGCATGCCCGGCATGCCGCTGGGCAGCTGCCCGCGTGCGAGGTTGATCGCCGCCTGCACCTCGCGCGCGGCCTCGTCGATATCGCGGCCGAGCACGAACTTCAGCTCCACCGAGGTCTGGCCCTGGGTGCTGGCCGAATCGATGCGCGATATGCCGGGCAGGCTGCCGAGGGCGCGTTCCAGTGGCGTGGCCACGGTGGCGGCCATCGACTCGGGCGAGGCACCGGGCAGACTGGCGCTCACTTCGATGGACGGGTAGTCCACCTGTGGCAGCGGTGCCACCGGCAGCAGCCGCAGCGCCAGCAGGCCGGCCAGCACCAGCGCCACCGCCAGCAGGATCGTCGCTACCGGTCGCTGCACGCAGGCCTGGGCCAGGCGTGCGATGGGGCTCATGCGCGCGCCTCTTCAGGCGTGGCGAGGGTGGCCGAGCGCCGGCGCTGCAGGCGGTCGAAGGCCAGGTAGATCACCGGCGTGGTGAACAGGGTCAGCACCTGGCTGACCAGCAGGCCACCGACCATCACCCAGCCCAGCGGCTGCCGCAGTTCCGCGCCCGAACCACTGGCCAGCATCAGCGGCACCGCGCCGAACAGCGCGGCCAGCGTGGTCATCAGGATCGGACGGAAGCGCAGCAGCGCCGCCTGGTGGATCGCCTCGCGCGGGGTCATGCCACGCGTGCGCTGCGCGTCCAGCGCGAAGTCGATCATCATGATCGCGTTCTTCTTCACCAGGCCGATCAGCAGCACGATGCCGATCACCGCGATCAGGTCCAGGCTGCGTCCGCTCACCCAGAGTGCAGCCAGCGCACCCACCGTGGCCGAGGGCAGGGTGGAGAGGATGGTGATCGGGTGCACGAAGCTCTCGTAGAGCACGCCCAGCACGATGTACATCACCACCACCGCGGCCAGGATCAGCCACAGCGTGGACGACAGCGAACTGCTGAACGCCGCCGCCGCACCCTGCAGGCGCAGTTCGATGCTTTCGGGCAGGGCGATCTGCGTGCGCGCCGCTTCCACGGCGGCGGTGGCTTCGCCCAGCGATGCCCCCGGTGCCAGGTTGAACGACAGCGTGGCCGCCGGGAACTGGCCGACATGGTTGCGCAGCAGGGCCGCCGGGCCCAGTTCCACCCGCGCCACCGCGCCCAGCGGCACGGTCTGGCCATCGCTGTTGCGCACGCGCAGGCCGCTGATGGCATCGGGCCCGGGCTGGCGCGACGGATCGGCTTCCAGCACCACGCGGTACTGGCTGGCCTGGGTGAAGATGGTGGAGATCTGACGCTGCCCGTAGGCGTCGTACAGCGCATCGGCCACGGCTTCCACGCTCACGTTCAGGCGCGCGGCTGCATCGCGGTCGATGTTCACCCGCGCCTGTCGGCCCTGCATCTGCAGGTCGCTGGCCACATCGCGCAGCGCCGGCTGCTGGCGCAGCGCCTGCAGCAGCTTCGGCGTCCAGGTTTCCAGCGTCTGCTGTTCCGGCGTGGTCAGGGTGAACTGGTACTGGTTGCGGCTGATGCGGTCTTCGATGCCCAGCTCCTGCACTGGCTGCAGGTACAGGGTGATGCCGGGAATCTTCGATACGCGCTGCTGCAGCCGTTCCATCACCACGGCGGCGCCGTCGCGGTCGCCATGCGGCTTCAGTTCGATCAGCAGGCGGCCGGTGTTGAGCGTGGCGTTGTTGCCATCCACGCCGATGTAGGACGACACGCTGGCCACCGCCTCGTCGGCTTCGATGGCCGCCGCCAGCGCCTGCTGGCGCTCGCGCATGGCCTGGAACGAGATCGCCTGCGGGGCCTCGCTGATGCCCTGCACCAGGCCGGCATCCTGCACCGGGAAGAAGCCCTTGGGCACGGCGAAGTACAGCGCCACGGTCAGCGCCAGCGTGGCGACGGTGGCCAGCAGCATCAGCGGCTGGCGCTGCAGCACCCACTGCAGCTGGCGGTCGTAGACTGCGATGATGCGGTCGAAGACATCCTGTTTCGGCGTCGGAGCCCTGGCGGGATCCGACCCCTGGGCCGGGGTCAGATCCCCTTGGGGCTCTGACCCCTTCGCATGCGGCTTGAGGAAGCGCGCACACAGCATCGGCGTCAGCGTCAGCGACACCAGCAGCGAAATGCCGATCGCCACCGCCAGCGTCACCGCGAACTCATGGAACAGCGCGCCCACCAGGTCGGCCATGAACAGCAGCGGGATCAGCACCGCGATCAGCGAAACAGTGAGCGAGACCAGGGTGAAGCCGATCTCGGCCGCGCCCTTCAGCGCCGCCTCGCGCGGGCTCTCGCCTTCTTCCAGGTGGCGGGCGATGTTCTCCAGCATCACGATGGCATCGTCCACCACGAAGCCGGTGGCGATGGTCAGCGCCATCAGCGTGAGGTTGTTGAGCGAGTAGCCGGCCAGCAGCATCACCGCGAACGTGCCGATCAGCGACAGCGGCACCGCCACGCTGGGAATGAGCGTGGCCGGCAGGTTGCGCAGGAACACCCAGGTGACCAGCACCACCAGACCGATGGCCAGCACCAGTTCCTTCTGCACGCCGCGCACGGAGGCGCGGATCGATTCGGTGCGGTCGCTCAGCACGTTCATCTGCACGCCGGCCGGCAGCGTAGCCTGCAGCTGCGGCAGCAGCGTGCGCACCTGCTCGACCACGGCGATCACGTTCGCGCCGGGCTGGCGCTGGATGTTCACCAGCACCGCCGGCGTGGTGCCGCTCCAGGCGGCCAGCTGGCGGTTCTCGGCACCATCGGTAATGGTCGCCACGTCACCCAGGCGCAGCGGCGCGCCTTCGCGCCAGGCCAGCACCAGGGAGCGGTACTCATCGACGCTGCGCATCTGGTCGTTGGCATCGAGCATCACCGCGCGGATCGGGCCATCGAAACTGCCCTTGGGCAGGTTGACGTTGGCTGCGGCAATCGCGGTGCGGATGTGGTCCATGCCCAGGTTGTTCGCGGCCAGCGCAGCCGGGTTCACCTGGATGCGCACCGCAGGCCGCTGGCCACCGGCCAGGCTGACCAAGCCGACGCCGGGCAGCTGCGCCAGGCGCTGCGCGATGCGCGTATCCACCAGGTCGTGCACCTGCGGCAGCGCCAGCGCCTGCGAGGTCACCGCCAGGGTGAGGATGGGCGTATCGGCCGGGTTGACCTTGCGGTACACCGGCGGCACCGGCAGATCGCCGGGCAGGAAGCTGCCAGCAGCGTTGATGGCCGCCTGCACGTCCTGCTCGGCCACGCCCAGAGACACATCCAGGCCGAACTGCAGGGTGATGACCGAGGCGCCGCCGGAACTGGTGGACGACAGCTGCTTCAGGCCGGGAATCTGCCCGAGCTGGCGTTCCAGCGGCGCGGTGATGGTGCGCGTGGTCAGTTCCGGGCTGGCGCCCGGGTACAGCGTGGTGATCTGGATGATCGGGTAATCGACCTGCGGCAGCGCCGCCACCGGCAGCAGGCGGTAGGCCAGCACGCCGGACAGCAGCAGCGCCACCATCAGCAGGGTGGTGGCGACCGGGCGCAGGATGAACGGGCGCGACAGGTTCATGCGCCGGCCTTGGCCGCCTTCGCTGCAGCAGCGGGCTGTTCGGCCACGATCTCCACGGCGGTACCGTCTTCCAGGCCATCGATGCCTTCGATCACCACCTGGTCGCCGGCCTGCAGGCCGGAACGCACGGCCACGCGGCCCTCATCGGCCGGGCCCAGCACCACGGTGCGGCGCTGCGCCTTGTTGTCCTTGTCGACGATGTGCACGTAGTTGCCCTGGCTGCCGAACTGCACGGCGGCATCGGGAATCAGCAGTGCCGGCTGTTCGCCCAGCTGCAGGCGCACGTTGACGAACTGGTTGGGGAACAGCGCCAGGCCGGCGTTGTCGAACTGCGCGCGCAGTTTCAGCGTGCCGGTGGCGGTGTCGATGCGGTTGTCGACGCTGGACAGCGTGCCCTGCGCCAGCGCCTTGCTTTCGCCACGGTCCCAGGCTTCCACCGGCAGGCCGGCCTGGGCCTGCACGGCATCCAGCAGGGCCGGCAGTTCCGGCTCGGGCACGGTGAACAGCACGCTGATCGGTGCAGTCTGTGCCAGGGTCACCAGGCCTTCGGTATCGCTGGCATGCACCAGGTTGCCGACATCGAGGCGGCGCAGGCCGACGCGGCCGCTGACCGGCGCGGTGATGCGGGTGTACTGCAGCTGCAGGCGCGCTTCATCCACCGATGCCTGATCGCTGATGCGGCGGCCCTGCAGCTGCCGCACCTTGCTCTGCTGGTCGCTCAGTTCCTGCCCGGACACGTAGTTCTGCTTCTGCAGTTCGCGGTAGCGCTGCAGCTGGCGCTCGGCATTCTCGAGTTCCGCCAGGTTCTGCTGCTGGGTGCCCTGCGCCTGCGCCAGCTTCACTTCATAGGGGCGCGGGTCGATCTGCGCGAGCAGGTCGCCGGCCTTCACCTGCTGGCCTTCCTGGAAGTGCAGGCGCAGCAGCTCGCCATCGACGCGGCTGCGCACCACCACGCTGTGCAGCGGGGTGACGGTGCCGACGGCCTTCAGGCGCAGCTGCAGCGGTTCGGCACTGGCACGGGCCACGCGCACCGGCACGGTCTTGCCCGGGCCTGCGGCCGCGGTTGCCTCGGCGCGCGGCCAGGCCCACCAGGCCACCAGACCGGCCACGATGATGACGACGGGAACCGCCCACCAGCGGCGGGAACGGGGCGGAGTGCTACGGGACGGCTCAACAGCGGACATGGGGCATCCTGCGCCCTGCGCACGCGCAGGGACATGTACGCCCGTTCGCGCATCACGCGCAGCGGGCAACGGGGGAGGGGAGTGTCTGGCGGGACCGCGACGCGGTGTGGCTGGATGCCGTCGCGCGGGCGACGGGGCGTCAATGGTAGCCAATCAGCCCGGCGATTGCCGCATGACCAAGGTCATGCCTGACCGCTCTTGTAGGGTCGAGCCATGCTCGACTGCTTCTGCCAGGAACAGTCGAGCATGGCTCGACTCTACAAAGAGCGATCAATGCACTTCGTCGTGGTACACGAACTTGGGCATTTCCCAGCGGTAATGGATCGCCAGCAGGCGCAGCGCGAAGCCACCGCCCAGGCAGCACAGGATCGCCGTGGCATCGGCCACACCCCAGTGCAGCAGCAACAGATACACCGCGCCGGTCAGCAGCGAGATGATCGCGTACAGCTCCTTCTGGAAGATCAGCGGCACCTCGTTGCAGAGGATGTCGCGCAGCACGCCGCCGAAGGCGCCGGTGAGCATGCCGGCGATCAGCACGATGGGCATCGCATGGCCGGCCTCGCGCGCGATCGAGCAGCCGATCAGGGTGAAGGCGATCAGGCCCAGGCCATCGAGCACCAGGAAGGTGCGGCGGAAATGGTGCATCCAGCGCGCCACCCAGGTGGCGATCAGCGCCGCGCACACGGTGAAGCCCAGGTACTCGGGGTGCTTCACCCAGCCCAGCGGGTAATGGCCGAGCAGGATGTCGCGCAGCGAACCGCCGCCGAGGGCGGTGACGCAGGCGATCATGACCACGCCGAACAGGTCCATGCGGCGGCGGCCGGCGGACAGCGCACCGGTCATGGCTTCGGCGGAAATGGCAACGAGATAGATGATGGACAGCAGCATGGGACAGGCTCCGGGCGCGGTGGGGCCGGCCATGCGCGTATACCGCCACTGCCTGCGCAATGACGGGATGACGATGACCGGTGCCGCTCCCGCTGTCCTTTTGCCTGAGAGTTCAGCGGGATGAACCGCGTGCCCCTTCGGCGGATCGTGCCGGGCGTGCCCGGTGACCTCTCTCCAGCTCGGCGAGTCGAATGCATGGTTGGTGGGATTCCAGCCCACCGGCCTGAGCGATCATGGGAGCCTGCGCCTTCGGCGGGCGCCAGCGCGGCGCCTCTCTCCTGCATTCAGGCGGCAGTATATCCGCTGCAGTGCAGCACGCCATAATCCCCCCTATGGCCCGTCCCTCCGCCCCGTGGTTCCTGTACCTGCTCGAATGCCGGGACGGCAGCTATTACGCCGGCATCAGCACCGACGTAGCCGCCCGTTTCGCCGCCCATCTGGCCGGCAAGGGCGCCCGCTACACCCGCGCCCGGCCGCCGCTGCGCATCCTCGCTGTGCGCGAATACCCGGACCGCTCGTCTGCTTCCCGCGCCGAATGGCAGCTCAAGCAGCAGCCGCGCGAACGCAAGCTGGCCTGGCTGCAGGCCGACGCCGCCCATGCCATGATCGCCACACCCATCGACACAGGGACCGTCCGATGAAGACCTGCTGGATGCTGCTGCTCACCACCGGCATGGCCTTGCCGGCCTGCGCCCAGACCCCGCCGCCGCTGCAGCACGGGCAGGTCGGCACCGCCGCAGAGCTGGCCGCGCAACGTGGTCCGACCACACCCGGGCCCATCCACCTGAACCGTGACCGGGTGCCGCCCGATCTGGTTGACCTGATTCCGCTCGCTGAAAAGTGGGGCATCAGCGATGACGTGCTGCGCGACGAGATGCAGGAGCGTGCGACCGCAGCGGAGAAGCAGGCCATGGGCGATGCGTTGAAGAATCGCCATGCACGCATCACCGCCTGGCTCGACAGTCTTCCGCAGGGCCAGCCGATGTCCGACGAGGCCGCCGCCTTCATGTACATGCAGTTGGGCGCCGACGAAATGGGCCTGATGTAGATCCATGCCATGCGTGGATGGCGCCCTCCGGCCCATGTGGCGCGCTTGCGTAGAGCCGAGCCCATGCTAGGCTGCGTTGGCAGTTGAGGAGCCGAGCATGGGGTGT
>JAFAFD010000245.1 GCA_023423675.1 Pseudomonadota bacterium
CGGCAGCGCTGTCCATCGATGATGTCTACCTGACCCGCGCGCAGCGCCAGCGCCTGGCCCGTCAGGTGCACCCGCAGCTGATCACCCGCGGCCCGCCCGGCACCCACGACCTGCCGCTGGCCCATGCCGTGCTCGACGCGGTAGCCGCACGCGAGCCGCTGGCACTGCCGCGCTTCGACAAACTGGCCGATGAGCGCCTGCCCGAAGCGCAGTGGGCCGCGCTGGACGCCCCGCTGGACCTGCTGGTGTTCGAAGGCTGGTTCCTCGGCACGCCCGCGCAGGACGATGCCGAGCTGGGCAGCCCCTTGAACGCGCTGGAGCGCGAGGCCGACCCGGATGGCCGCTGGCGGCGCTGGTGCAACCAGGCGCTGGCCCGTGACTACCCGTCGCTGTGGCAGCGCTGCGACCGCCTGTGGTTCCTGCAGCCGCCGGATTTCTCGGTGGTGCCGCGCTGGCGCTGGCAGCAGGAACAGAACCTGCAGGCTGCCCAGCCCGGCCGGCACGGCATGAGCCGTCCGCAGCTGGAGCGCTTCGTGCAGTACTACGAACGGGTCAGCCGGCAGGCGCTGCGTGCCCTGCCCGACCGCGCCGACCATGTGGTGGTGCTGGACGGCCAGCGCCAGGTGCAGACGGTGCGCTGAGGCCGCCCGCTGCGGTACGGCGGATGCTTCCAACAGCAACCATCGTGCCAGGCCGGGGGTGCGGAAGTGGTAGGATCAGAGGGCATGAATCCTGCTCCGAACCTGATCCTGATCGGCCCGATGGGCGCCGGCAAAACCTGCATCGGCCGCCGCCTGGCCGAGCGCTTCACGCTGGACTTCGTCGATGTCGACCAGGCCATCGTCGACGCGGCGGGGGCCAGCATTCCCACGATCTTCGAACACTCCGGTGAAGCCGGCTTCCGTAGCCATGAGCGCGAGGCCCTGGCCCGCGTGCTGGAAGGCCACGGCCAACTGGTTTCCACCGGTGGCGGTGCCGTGCTGGAAGCAGGCAACCGTGCGCTGATCGCCCAGCGCGGCTTCGTGGTCTACCTCCGCGTGAGCGTGGCGGCCCAGCTGGAGCGCCTGGCCCGCGACAAGGGCCGGCCGCTGCTGCAGCGCCCGGACCGCGAGCAGGTGCTGCACGATCTGGCCGCGCTGCGCGACCCGCTGTACCGCGAGCTGGCCGACCTCACCCTCGATACCGACCCGTTTACCGCTGCCGACGCCACCGCCCAGCTTGTCGTCAAGCTGGCCACGCAATGGCAACGTCAGGACCTGACCGCATGACCTCCCCCGCCCTGCTGCAGGTCGCCGTTGGCGGCGACCGCCCCTATTCCATCACCATCGGCGCCGGTGCCCAGGCCGACGGCGCTGCGCTGGCCTCGCATGTGCGCGGCCGCCACGTGCTGCTGCTGAGCGACAGCGAAGTCGCCCCGCGCTACCTGGCTGCCGTGAAACAGACCCTGCTGGCCGCGCGCGCGGACCTGATCGTCGGCGAGCACGTGCTGCAGGCCGGCGAGGCCTCCAAGACCCTGGCTGAGTTCGGCCGCGCCATCGAAGCGCTGGCCGCACTGGGCGCCACCCGCGATGCCTGCGTGTTCGCCCTCGGCGGCGGCGTGGTCGGCGATCTGGCCGGTTTCGCCGCGGCCTGCTGGATGCGCGGCGTTGACTGCGTGCAGCTGCCGACCACCCTGCTGGCGATGGTCGACTCCTCGGTGGGCGGCAAGACCGCCGTGGACATCCCCGCCGGCAAGAACCTGGTCGGCGCCTTCCATCCGCCGCGCGCGGTCATCGCCGATACCCGCGTGCTGGCCACCCTGCCGCCGCGCGAACTGCGTGCCGGCCTGGCCGAAGTGGTGAAGTACGGCGCGCTGGGGGATGCGGTGTTCTTCGAATGGCTGCAGCAGCACGCCGAGGCGCTGCTGGCCGGCGAAGATGCCGCGCTGGCCGAGGCCATCGCGCGCAGCTGCCGGCACAAGGCCGCGATTGTCGAACGCGACCCCTTCGAGAAGGGCGAGCGTGCCCTGCTCAACCTGGGCCACACCTTCGGCCACGCCATCGAGACCGAACAGGGCTATTCGGCCCCGGGCCGCGATGCACTGAACCATGGCGAGGCCGTGGCCGTGGGCATGGTGCTGGCGGCGAAGCTGTCCACCGACCTGGGCCTGGCCGAGGATGCCGACCGCGTGCGCCTGCAGGCGCTGCTGGAAAAGCTGCAGCTCCCGGTGGCGATCCCCGCCGGACTCGACCCGCAGCCCCTGCTGGGCCGCATGCGGCTGGACAAGAAGAATGTGGCCGGCCGCCTGCGCCTGGTGCTGTGGCGCGGCATGGGCCGGGCCGAAGTGGTGCCGGACGTGGATGAAGCGGCGGTGCTGAAGGTGCTGGGCGCGGGCTGACACCGCGCGCGTCCGCCAGGCACGGCCCGGCGCTCCCGGTCCTTTGCGGCATGAAGCGCAGCCGAGCATGGGCTCGGCTCTACAGGTCCGTTTCGCCCCCGGGGCGATACAATCGGCCCATGCACGTCTACCTGCAACATCCCGATGCCGGTGCGCAGGCACCGCGCTTCCTGCGCCTGAGCCTGCAGCCGGACCTGTTCGGCGGCTGGGAGCTGCTGCGCGAGAGCGGCCGCGTCGGTGCGCGCTCGCAGCTGCGGCGCGAGCTGTTCCTGCAGGCAGACGAAGCCCGCCACGCCTTCGAGAAGGCCCGTGATGCCGAACTGCATCGCGGCTTCCAGATGCTTTCGCACGGCGACTGACGCCGCTGCCAACTTTCGCCCAAGGAATGCCCATCGTGACCAGCCCCCTCCGCAACGATCGCCTGCTGCGCGCCCTGCGCCGCGAACCGGTGGACTGCACCCCCGTCTGGCTGATGCGCCAGGCCGGCCGCTACCTGCCGGAGTACCGCGCGACCCGGGCCAAGGCCGGCAGCTTCCTGGCCATGGCCAAGAACCCTGAGATCGCCTGCGAGGTCACCCTGCAGCCGCTGCGCCGCTTCCCGCTGGACGCGGCCATCCTGTTCTCGGACATCCTCACCATTCCCGATGCGATGGGCCTGGAGCTGTACTTCGTCGAAGGCGAAGGCCCGAAGTTCCGCCACCCGGTGCGTGATGAAGCCGCCATCGCCAGGCTGGCGGTGCCGGACATGGAACAGGACCTGGGCTACGTGATGGACGCGGTGCGCCTGATCCGCCGCGAACTGGACGGCCAGGTACCGCTGATCGGCTTCTCCGGCAGCCCCTGGACGCTGGCCTGCTACATGGTGGAAGGCGGCGGCAGCAAGGATTTCGCCCGCATCAAGGCGATGGCGCTGAACCACCCGCAGGCCCTGCACCGCCTGCTGGAAGTGACCACCGACGCGGTCATCGCCTACCTCGGTGCGCAGCGCGCGGCCGGCGCGCAGGCCCTGCAGGTGTTCGACACCTGGGGCGGCGTGCTGTCGCCGGCGATGTACCGCGAGTTCTCGCTGCGCTACCTGCAGCGCATCGCCGAAGGCCTGGAACGCGGCGAAGGCAGCGAGCGCACACCGCTGATCCTGTTCGGCAAGGGCACCGGCCTGCACCTGGAAGCGCTGTCGCAGACCGGCGCCGATGCGCTCGGCCTGGACTGGACCCTGGACCTGGACGAGGCGCTGCGCCGCACCGGCGGCCGCGTTGCCCTGCAGGGCAACCTCGACCCGACCACCCTGTACGCCTCGCCCGACGCCATCGCCGCCGCCGCTGCGCGCGTGCTCGACACCTATGCGGCCGGCAACGGCGGTTCGCGCGAGGGCCATGTGTTCAACCTCGGCCATGGCATGTCGCCGGACATGGACCCGGCGCACGTGCAGGTGCTGGTCGACGCGGTGCACGCGCACAGCCAGCGCTGAACCCCGGCACGGACCACGGCGCGGCATTGATCGCGCCGTGACCCGCATTGCGCGATCATGGCGGCCCCACGCTGCACCGGCCCCCACGCCATGTCCGAACCGTCGCCCGCAGGCGCGCCCGCCCCCGACACCGCCGCATCCGCTGCCGAGTACGCCCGTTTCCGCCCGCTTCTCTGGCTGGTTTCGCTGGCAATCTTCATGCAGATGCTCGATTCGACCATCGTCAACACCGCACTGCCGGCGATGGCCAAGAGCCTGGGCGAAAGCCCGCTGCAGATGCAGTCGGTGGTGTTCAGCTACGCGCTGGCGGTCGCCACCTTCATCCCCGCCTCCGGCTGGATCGCCGACCGCTACGGCACCCGCCGCACCTTCCTGGTGGCGATCATCCTGTTCACCCTCGGCTCGCTGGCCTGCGCGCTGGCGCAGCACCTGCACCAGCTGGTCGGCGCGCGCGTGCTGCAGGGCATCGGCGGCGCGATGCTGCTGCCCGTCGGCCGCCTGGCGGTGATGCGCTCGGTGCCGCGCGAGGATTTCCTGCGCGCGATGAGCTTCATCGCCATCCCCGCACTGGTCGGCCCGCTGATCGGCCCCACCCTCGGCGGCTGGCTGGTGGAAATCGCCTCGTGGCACTGGGTGTTCCTGATCAACCTGCCGATCGGCGTGATCGGGTTCATCGCTGCGATGAAGATCATGCCGGACCACTACGCCAGTCATCGGACCCGCTTTGACCTGCGCGGCTACATCATGCTGGCCTTCGCGATGGTGGTGCTGTCGCTGGCACTGGACGGCATTTCCGGGCTGGGCACGCCACACGCATTGATCATGCTGATGACCGTGGCCGGCCTGGCCGCGCTGGTCGGCTACTGGCTGCACGCGGCCAACTCCACCGCGCCGCTGTTCTCGCTGGCGCTGTTCCGCGTGCCCAGCTACCGCATCGGCATCCTCGGCAACCTGTTCTCGCGCATCGGCAGCAGCGCCATGCCGATGCTGATCCCGCTGCTGCTGCAGGTCGGCCTCGGCCTGGGCCCGATGCACGCGGGCCTGATGATGGTGCCGGTGGCCGCGGCAGGCATGGTGTCGAAGAAGCTGGCGGTGAAGCTGGTTGAACAGTACGGCTACCGCCGCGTGCTGATGATCAACACGGTGCTGGTGGGCCTGGCGATGGCCAGCTTCATCCTGATGGAGCCGGGCCAGCACCTGGCCTGGCGCCTGGTGCAGCTGGCGTTCTTCGGTGCGGTCAATTCGCTGCAGTTCACCGTGATGAACACCGTGACCCTGCGTGACCTGGACCGTGAGTACGCCAGCTCGGGCAACAGCCTGCTGTCGATGGTGATGATGCTCGCGGCCGGTTTCGGCGCGGCGGCGGCCGGCAGCCTGCTGGCGGCATTCGGCACGCATCTGGAAGGCCATGGTGCGACGGCGGCGCTGCATGCGACGTTCATCTGCGTGGGTGCGATCACGCTGACCTCGACGATGATTTTCTGGCAGCTGCCGGATACGAGGCCGGAACCGCGGCAGGTCGAGTCGGTCGCGGAGTAGTTTTTTTCGGCAGGGCTGCGCCCTGCACCTGCTCAATGCAACGGCAACGTCAAAAGCCGAAGCGGCATTCCGTGGGATGGCGGGGCGGTGTGGGCTTGCAGGACACGCCGTAAACCCATCCATGGGGGCTCGATGGCGCCATCCATGGCGCCAACGGTCCTGCCCACCCACACCGCCCCGCCTTCGACAGTTTCCTGCGGCTGTTGGGAACTGCTGGTGGTGGGTGCCGACCGTTGGTCGGCACATCTGTCAGATATCGAATAAATCATCCACGCATGGCGTGGCTCTACTGTGTCGGCTTCGAGAGGCTGTTGGTAGGTGTCGACC
>JAFAFD010000305.1 GCA_023423675.1 Pseudomonadota bacterium
CGGCAGCGCGCCAGGAACAGCTGGCCCTCGGCGGTGAGGGTGATGCTGCGCGTGCTGCGATGGAACAGGCGCACGCCCAGCGCGTGCTCCAGCCGCGCCACGCACTTGCCGGCGGCCGAGGCGGAGATGCCCTGCAGGCGGCCGGTCTCGACGAAGCTGCGGGTGTCGGCTGCATGCACGAAGGTCTGCAGGTTGGCGAGATTGTCGAGGACGGACATGCGGAGGCGCGGCGGGAAAACCGCAGGGTAGGGCCAGTCGCAGCGGGCGGCCAGCGGGCCGTTGCAACACTGCGGTGCAGGGCCGGTGCGCCGTGGCAGTCCGCGCAGGCCGCCGATTGCGGACCTGGGGGTCCACGAAGCACGGAGCGCCGACCCGCTTTTTGCCGCGGCGCAGGCTGCCTAACGTGGCGACCCTCCCCCAAAGGATTGCCCCATGAACGCTCTTCCTCTCGACGAACCCACGCCCACGTTGCCCGGCGTGGCCCACGTGCTGCAGCAGGCCCACCCGCAGCGCCTGGTGGGTGCGGTGGTGCTGGTGCGCGAGCACGGTGTGCTGCGCCACGCGAGCGCCACCGGTCTTGCCGACCGCGAGGCGGGCACGCCGATGCAGCGCGACCAGCTGTTCCGCCTGGCCTCGGTGAGCAAGCCGCTGCTGACCGCGGTGATCCTGCGCTTGGTGGCCGATGGCGTGCTTGACCTCGATGCGCCCGTGCAGCGCTGGCTGCCGACCTTCCGCCCGGCGCTGGCCGATGGCAGCGTGCCGCCGATCAGCCTGCGGCAGCTGCTGAGCCACACCAGCGGTCTCGGCTATCGCTTCCTGGAAGCGGATGCGCAGGGGCCGTATGCGCGTGCGGGCGTGAGCGATGGCATGGACGCGAACCCGCTGAGCCTGCAGGACAACGTGCAGCGCATCGGCCAGGTGCCGCTGTTGTTCGCACCAGGCAGCCAGTGGCTGTATTCGCTGGGCGTGGATGTGGCCGGTGCCGTGGCCGAAGCCGCGAGCGGACAGACGCTGCAGCAGTTGTTCGATCGCCTGCTGGCACAGCCGCTGGGCCTGCGCGATACCGGCTTCAGCACTACGCAGGGCGCGCGCCTGGCGACGCCCTATGTGAGCGATGCGCCGCAGCCGCACCGGCTGCAGGAAGGCGAGGTCGTCGCGCCCTTCGACGGCACGGTGGGCATCGAATACAGCCTGGCGCGTGCCACCGACGCCAGTCGCTACGCCTCGGCCGGTGCCGGGTTGATCGGCAGCGCCGACGAGGTGATGACCGTGCTGGAAGCGCTGCGCGATGTGCAGGCGTCTGCGCTGCTGCCGCCGGAACTGGCCGCTGAGATGGGAGGCTTGCAGGCGGGCGAAGACGGACCGCCCGATCCGCCGGGCTGGGGCTTCGGCCTGGGCTTTGCGGTGCTGCGTGATGCATCTGCTTCGGGCACGCCGCAAAGCGTGGGCACGTGGCGCTGGGGCGGCGCGTATGGCCACAGCTGGTTCGTCGATCCCGCGCGTGGCCTCAGCGTGGTGGCCCTCACCAACACGCTGTACGAAGGCATGCACGGCGCCTTCGTCGATGAGCTGCGAGATGCGGTGTACCGCGATCTGGAGGCGGCGCGATGAGCGGGCATGCCGTCGATGCGTCGTCGCCTTCGGGCGAGGCCACGCGTCTGCCGTGGAATGGCCTGCTGGCGCTGGCCGGTGGCAGCTTCATCACCCTGCTGACCGAAACCCTGCCGGCCGGCGTGCTGCGGCCGATGGGGCAGAGCCTGGGCGCGAGCGATGCGGCGGTGGGGCAGCTGGTGAGCGTGTACGCGCTGGGCTCGGTGCTGGCGGCGCTGCCGATGACCGCGCTGACCCAGCGGCTGCCGCGCCGGCCCCTGCTGCTGGCAGCGATTGCCGGCTTCGTCGTGGTCAATGCGCTGACCGCGCTGACCAGCAACTACACGTTGCTGCTGGTGGTGCGCTTCCTGGCCGGCGTAGGCGCGGGCCTGCTGTGGTCGCTGGTGGCCGGCTATGCCGCGCGCCTGGTGGTGCCGTCGCTGCAGGGGCGGGCAATTGCGGTGGCGATGGTGGGTTCGCCGCTGGCGTTGTCGCTGGGGGTGCCGGCGGGCACGCTGCTTGGGCAGCAGATCGGCTGGCGCTGGGCGTTCGGCCTGATGGCGCTGCTGGCGGTGCTGCTGCTGGGCTGGATACGCCTGGCGGTGCCTGCGCTGCCGGCGGCCGGTGGTGGCCAGCGCACGCCGCTGGGCAGCGTCTGGCGCCTGCCCGGCGTTCGCAGCACCCTGCTGGTGATGGCGTTGTACGTGCTGGCGCACAACGTGCTGTACACCTACATCGAGCCGCTGGCGATCCTGGCCAACGCGCAGCACTGGCTGGACCGTGTGCTGCTGGCGTTTGGCGTGGCGGCTGTCGCCGGCATCGGCATTGCCGGCTGGGGTGTGGATCGCCATCTGCGCGCGCTGGTGTGGGCCGCGGTGGCGGGCTTCGTGCTGGCGGTGCTTGCCCTGCTGCTGTGGCCGGGCGTACCGCAGGTGCTACTGCTGGCGAGCGTGCTGTGGGGCGTGGCGTTCGGTGCGGTGCCGACGCTGTTCCAGACCGCGGTGGCGCGGCGTGCGGGTGCGGCGGCCGATCTGGCGCAGTCGATGCTGGTGACCGGCTGGAACCTGGCGATTGCCGCCGGTGGCATGGCGGGTGGCGTGGTGTTGCAGTCGGTGGGGGCCGGGCAGCTGGCGTGGTTGCCGTTGCTGCTGCTGGCGGTGTGCGCGGCGTGGTTGTGGGCGAGGCCGAAGGCCTGGGGGTAGCGGCCATTGCATGGGAATGCCCGCCAGCGGCCGGCACTACCAGGGCTGCGTCATCCACGCATGGCGTGGATCTACTAAAAGAAGGCGTCGCTGCGATCCAGTGAGCGCAGCGACCCGCGTTTGCCTTGCTTACAGGGGTGAGGGCGCTTTGCTTGCGAAGCACTGCTTCGCGAGCGACCGAACGCACAGCCGCCAGCGGCTGGGCCGGGCCCCGGAGGGGGACTTGCAGCGTCCCCTGCGCAGTCTACCCGCCCGGCCAACCCTCGGATTACGGCCGCCCCACCACGAGGGGCTCCGCCGTTGGCCGTCATTCTTCCGCGGCGGCCCGCTCGATCGGCACGCTGCGCGGGTTCTGCATGTCCTCCCGCGCGGTGCCATAGCGCTGCTGGCGCTGGTGGTGGAATGCGATGAACGCATCGCGCGGCAGCGGCCGCGAGAACAGCCAGCCCTGCCCGAACTGCACCTGCTGGCTGTGCAGGTAGGCCAGCTGCGGTTCGGTCTCCACGCCTTCGGCCACCACCCACAGGCCCAGCTCCTTGGCCATGTCGATGATGTGCGGGGTGACCGGGCTGGTCGCGCTCTCGGTGCCGATGGCATCGACGAACGACTTGTCGATCTTCAGCGCGTCCAGCGGCAGCTGCTCCAGATACTGCAGGCTGGAGTAGCCCACGCCGAAATCATCGATGGCGATGCTGTGGCCGGCACGGCGTGCGGCGGCCAGCATGGTGCGGGCGCGGTCGGCATCGAGGAAACCGCGCTCGGTGGCTTCCAGCCAGATCTGCTGCGGCAGGATGCCGCTGCCGGCCATGCGCTGGGTGATCGACTTCAACGCGCGACCGCTGATGATGTCCTCGGCCGCAAGGTTGATGGCGATGTGCGCGCTGCGGTCATGCACCAGCAGTTCGCGCATGTCCGAGACCACGTTCTCGATCACCAGGTCGGTGAGTGCGGCGATCAGGCCGTGCTCCTCGGCCAGCGGCACGAAGATGTCCGGGCGCACCTGGGTGCCGTCGGGACGCTGCCAGCGCACCAGCGCCTCGGCACCGACGCAGATGCCGGTCTCCAGTTCGATGATGGGCTGGTAGTGCAGGTACAGTTCCCGGCGGCGGATGGCGATGGACAGTTCGCCGCGCAGCGACAGCCGACGGCGCGACAGCCAGATCACGAGGCTGGCGCCGGCAGCGGCCAGCAGCAGGCCCACCGGCACGAACAGCCAGGCCTGCTGGCGGAAGGTGGCGGCCAGGGCGGTGCGCGGGCCGGTGGCGATGGCCAGCCATTCGTTGTTGCGGGCCGTGGCGTACAGGGTGTCGTCGTCCAGGCCCTCGCCGGGCTGGCGCAGCTGCTGCAGCAGCAGGTCCGGGTTGATGCCGTCCTGCTTGGACAGCAGGCGGCCATCGGGGCTGGCCAGGGCCAGGCGCACCTGCGGATCGGCAATGACATCGACGAAGCGGCGCGGGTCGACCAGCGTGTCGTAGGAGCCGTACAGGATGGACAGCACCTTGCGGCGGTCGGTGGCCTGCGGGCGAACGTCCACCTTGATGCCGGCGCCATCGCTGGTGACATGGTCCGGGGTGGGCTGGCTGACGTCGCCCTCGAACATGCCCCAGGAGGTGCAGCGCAGCTTGCCGCCCTCGAAGTAGCCCATCTGGTCGACCGAGGGCGTGGTCATCACCAGCGTCTGCATGCGCCGCACGTGCTCGGGGCTGCAGGGTGGCAGGCGCGAGGCTTGGGCGGCCTTCAGCACGGCCAGCGATTCCTGGTAGGAGACGTCGGCGCGGCGCAGGGCGCGCTCGGCGATCTCGTGCAGGCGCTGCTTTTCCAGCCCGACCGCGCTGTTCCAGGTGGCATAGACCATCACCGCGATCGGCACGACGGCCGCCAGGATCGCAAGCAGGGCCGCGGCGATGATGACGCCCAGGCGGCTCATGGCAGGTTTTCCAGGGGGCGGGGCAGGGCGCTGCGCATGGCGGGCCAGTCCTTTGTCGGATGCGCTATCTGAGCATGTTGCAGCCCCGGGGGGAAATGGTTGGGACGCCTGCGCTTCCAGATTGACGCTTTAAGCCCTTCCAGCGCTGGCGCTCGGCGCCGCAGAGGACTACCGTCGGAGGCTTCACCCGCCCCTTCCCGCGCCCATGACCGAGCCCGCCACGCCCCCCGAACACCTGCGCCGCAGCCTGTCCAACCGCCACCTGCAACTGATCGCCATCGGCGGTGCCATCGGTACCGGCCTGTTCATGGGGTCGGGCAAGACCATCAGCCTGGCCGGTCCGTCCATCCTGTTCGTCTACCTCATCATCGGCGCGATGCTGTTCTTCGTGATGCGCGCGATGGGCGAGCTGCTGCTGTCCAACCTGCAGTACAAATCCTTCATCGACTTCTCCACCGACCTGCTCGGGCCCTGGGCCGGGTTCTTCTGCGGGTGGACGTACTGGTTCTGCTGGATCGTCACCGCCATCGCCGATGTCATCGCCATCGCGGCCTATGCGCAGTTCTGGTTCCCCGAGCTGCAGGCGTGGATACCGGCACTGCTGTGCGTGATGCTGCTGCTGGGCCTGAACCTGGTGACGGTGAAGCTGTTCGGCGAGATGGAGTTCTGGTTCGCGCTGATCAAGATCGTGGCCATCTGCGCGCTGATCATCACCGGTGCCGGCCTGGTGGCCTGGGGCTTCACTTCGCCCAGCGGGCATACCGCTTCGCTGTCCAACCTGTGGAACGACGGCGGCATGTTCCCGATGGGCCTGGTCGGCTTCTTCGCCGGTTTCCAGATTGCGGTGTTCGCCTTCGTCGGCATCGAGCTGGTGGGCACCACCGCCGCCGAAACCGCCGACCCGGAGCGCAACCTGCCCAAGGCGATCAACTCGATCCCGGTGCGCATCATCATCTTCTACGTGCTGGCCCTGGTGGCGATCATGGCGGTGACGCCGTGGCGCCAGGTGGTGCCGGACAAGAGCCCGTTCGTGCAGCTGTTCGTGCTGGCTGGCATCCCCGCCGCGGCCAGTCTGATCAACTTCGTGGTGCTGACCTCGGCCACGTCGTCGGCCAACAGCGGCATCTTCTCCACCAGCCGCATGCTGTACGGCCTGGCCGAAGAGGGCCACGCCCCGCGCGGTCTGTCGCGCCTGTCACGCGCGGCGGTGCCGGCCCGCGGCCTGCTGTTCTCGTGCCTGTGCCTGCTGGGCGGCACCCTGCTGATCTACCTGATCCCCAACCTGGTGACCGCCTTCACCCTGGTGACGACGCTGGCGACGGTGCTCTTCATCTTCGTCTGGTCGCTGATCCTGGTGGCCTACATGGTCTACCGCCGCCGCTACCCGGAGCGCCACGCCGCCTCGATCTTCAAGATGCCCGGTGGCGTGGCAATGTGCTGGGCGTGCCTGGTGTTCTTCGCCGGCGTGCTGGTACTGCTGAGCCTGCAGGCCGACACCCGCCAGGCGCTGGTAGCCAGCCCGGTGTGGTTCGTGCTGCTGGGCGCGGGGTACTGGCTGCGGCGCCGGGTGAGGTAGCGTCGACCGTTGGTCGACTACCGCGCGCAGCGCGGGGTTTTTCCGCGTTCTGGATGGGCGGTAGCGTCGACCGTTGGTCGACGATCGCGCGCAGCGCGGGGTTTTCGCGTTCATGATAGGCGGTAGAGT
>JAFAFD010000163.1 GCA_023423675.1 Pseudomonadota bacterium
TGGCCAACGCGGTGCCCGGGCAATCGTGGGCCTGGCAGGCGGTGTAGAACCACCACGGCTCGCCCTGCATCACCACCAGCTCGCCCGGTCCACTGGGCCCGCTCAGCAGGCGCTTGCGCAGTGAGGGAATGTCCCTGTCCCTGGCCTCGGCCGCTGCGGTGTTCTGCATCAGGGTGTTGAAGGCAGCCAGCACCTTCGCGTCCTTGCGGCCGCAGTCGTCCACGGTGTTGCCGCCCACCAGGGTGAAGAAGTGGGTGGCCAGCGGGTTGTCCTTGCAGGTGAGTTCGGCGCCGGGGGTTTGTTCTTCCGGCTCGCCTTCGTTGTCCCACACCGAAGGGTCCACGTCGTCTTCAATAGTCGGTTCGGGTTCGACCACAGTGGCGGCGGCGGGCACGTCGGTTGGGGTTGCAGCGGCCGGCGCGGGCTCGGTGCCCGCCGGCGGTGCCGGAGCCTGCGAACACGCGGCCAGCAACGCGATCATCCATGAGAGGCCGATATGGCGAGGCGTCATTCCCTGTCCTTGGGTGTGTGGAGTGCGACGGAGGGATTCTACGCGGTGCCGGCATTCCGCCGGGCATGGCCCGGCGCTACCGTCGGGTTTCACCTGCAAAAAAAACCCGGCACGTGGCCGGGGCTTTTCGATTCACTTGAACAGCGTGTCCGGATATTCCGGTTTCTGTTCCCGCGCCAGCAGGGCGCGCAGGCCTTCTGCAGGCGTCTGCTCGCCGTGCAGCACGGCACGCACACGATCAGAGATGGGCAGGTCGATGCCATGGCGGCGTGCCTGTCGCATCACTTCGTCGGCGGTCTGCACCGATTCCACCACCTGGCCGATTTCGCGCACGGCATCCTGCAGCGTCTGCCCGCGGCCCAGGGCCAGGCCCAGGCGGCGGTTACGCGACAGGTCGCCGGTGCAGGTCAGCACCAGGTCGCCCAGGCCAGCCAGACCCATCAGGGTTTCCGGCTTGGCACCGATGGCGGCGGCAAGCCGCAGCATCTCGTTCAGACCACGCGTGATCAGGCCGGCACGGGCGTTCAGGCCCAGCTGCATGCCATCAGCCACGCCGGTGGCCACGGCCAGCACGTTCTTCATCGCGCCGCCCAGCTCGGCACCCACCATGTCATCGCCCGTATAGGCGCGGAACGCCGGGCCATGCATGGCTTCGGCCACGGTCTGTGCGAACTCCGGCACGTCGCCGTGCACGGTGATGGCGGTGGGCAGGCCCAGGGTCACTTCCTTGGCGAACGACGGCCCGGTGACCACGGCCAGCGGCACGTCGTCACCCAGGATCTCGCGCGCCACTTCATGCAGGAAGCGGCCCGAACCGGGTTCAAAACCCTTGGTGGCCCACGCCACGCCGGCACCGGCCGGACGCAGCGGTGCCAGCGCACGCACGGTTTCGTTGAACGCGTGCGACGGGGTCACCACCAGCACCCAGGCGGCATCCTGCAGGGCGGCCGCCATGTCGGTGGTCGCACGCAGGCTGTCCGGCAGGGGGATGCCCGGCAGGTAACGCGGGTTCTCGTGGCGCTGGTCGATGGCTTCGACCACGGCGGCATCGCGCCCCCACAGCACGGTCGGGTGACCGTGCCGGGCAAGCAGGGTGGCCAGCGCGGTTCCCCAGGAACCCGCGCCCAGCACGGCGATCTTGTCAGCGGTAGTGCTCATCCGTGACGTCGCAGCGGGGATCAGGCGTTGCCGGCCGGCTCGGAGTCAGCCAGCGACGGTGCGTCGCCCTGCTCCTGGCGCTGGCGCAGGGTTTCTGCGTACAGGCCTTCGAAGTTGATCGGCTGCAGGAAGAACGGCGGGAAGCCGCCGGCCTGGATCAGGTCGCTGACCAGCTGGCGCACGTACGGGAACAGGATGTTCGGGCACTGGGTGCCGAGCAGCACATCGATCGACTGCGGGTCCAGACCGACCAGACCGAACACGCCGGCCTGCTTCACTTCGGCCACGTAGGCGGTGCGCTCACCGGCCTGGCAGGTCAGGGTGACGGCCAGCACGACTTCGAAGGCGTTCTCGCCCAGGCGCTGCACCTGCTGGTTCAGGTTGAGCTGCAGTTCCGGCTGCACCTGGTCATTGAAGATGGTCGGGGCATTCGGCGATTCGAAGGAAACGTCCTTGACGTAGATCTTCTCGACGGTGAATGCGGGGCCGTTGGCGGCATCGACCGGCGCGACGGCGCCGTTGGTGATCTCTTCGGACATTTCCAGTAACTCCAATGAATGCAATGAAAACGAGTGTCGAACTACAGGATTGGGGGCGGCGGCAGGCCCATACAAGGCCAGTTCCGCCATCCCCTGCAATCAGTTGCGGCCCTTGACCAGCGGCAACTCGGCCTGCTGCCAGGCGGGAATGCCGCCCTCCAGCACGAAGACCTTCTCGAAACCGGCCTTCTTCAGCGTCTTGGCGGCGGTTTCCGATGCGTTGCCGCTGCGGCACACCAGCACCACCGGGCTCTGCTTGGCGTTGGCCACCAGCTTGTGCTCGGCGTTGAAGGCGCTGGCCTGGGCACTGCGGCTGCCGGCGATGTGGCCCTTTTCGAAGTCAGCGCTGGGCGACAGATCGACCACGACCGCGCCACCGGCATTCATCAGGTGGGTCAGCTCGGCCGGCTTGATGCCCTTGTAGCCCCGGAACAGGCGGCGGGTTTCAGTGACGATGAGGGCCACGGTCAGGCCGACCAGGGCAGCGGACAGCATCGGGTTTCGGCCTGCAAAGGCCAGCAACTCTTCGTAATTCACTCAGGTCACGGGTCGATTAAGCGGGCGCCGATTGTCGCACAAGCCGCAGGGGGCCCGTCACTGCCCCTTCCACAGGTCCGGCAGGCCGGCCGCCTGCCACCAGCGCTTGGCTTCCGGGTCCCAGCGCCAGCGCTCGACCACCACCACGGTGCGCTCGGCCTGGGTGTTCTGGTTGATCACCCCGATTTCCACCCGGCGCTCGACCTGGCCACCGTCCAGCGAGGCGCTGCTGCGCTCGCGGTAGGAGGACACGCGCAGCTGCGCGTAACGGTTGAGCTCGAACTCGGTGGGCGGCTTTTCCTTGCGCAGCTCCGGGTCCAGGTAGGCAATGGCATCGTCCATGCTGCCCCAGCGGATGGTCGCCCCGTAGGCGATCTGGGTCTCTTCCAGCAGCTTGCGCTGCTTGCGGGTGAGGTCGTCGGCAGCAGCACCGGCCACGGCACTGACCAGCAGCAGGGAGCACATCAGGATCTGGATCAGGCGGCGCATCGGTGGTTTCCCCAGGACGTCAGCCTGCCATCCTACCCTTTGGCGAAGGCAACGAAACGACCGCTCAGTTCGGCGGCCGACCGGCCGTCGGCGCCCGGCTGGCGGGCGACGATGCTGATGCGGGCCTTGCCGCGCTGGCGGAAGGTGGACAGGAACGTATCCCAGCTGCTGGCTTCGGCGGTTTCGGCGTGGGCGTGCAGGTCTTCATAGACCGGGGCCAGGTAGCGCAGGTTGCTGTCGGCCACGTAGACCTCGGCATCGTGCCCGGCCAGGCGCAGGCGCAGGCTGACCAGCGCCCAGCCGGACAGGGTCAGCACCGAGGCCAGGCTGCCGCCGAACGCGTTGCCCTTGTCGTTGACGTTGGCGGCCAGTGGCGCGGTGATGCGCAGCACGCCATCGGCGTAGCCATCCAGGCGGATCTGCATCGCACGTACCGCCGGCATGCAGTCCAGCACGTCCTGCAGGGAGGCCAACGAGGAAGTCAGGGCATCAACGGACATCGAGCAGCAACCACGACAACGAAGGGCCCGCATAATGACGTCAATGGCCAACCATACGATACCCACTGGCTGGACCCTGATCTCGCTGCGGCCGCAGGGACAGCATGCCGGGCTGAGGCTGGCTGCGGCCAGGCTGGGCGGGGCCACCGTGGCGTTGTCGCCGTGGCGGCTGCAGTGGCTGCAGGGCGCGGCGGTCGAACAGCGGCTGAACCGGGCGCTGTCCTGCACGCGGGTGGTGTTCACCAGCCCGGCGGCGGTCGCGGCCGCTGCGGCACTGCAGCACCTGCCGGCGGCCCAGCGTGGCCCGTGGCTGACCGTGGGTGAAGGCACCGCGCGCGCCCTGCACGCGCAGGGCATCACCGACGTGCATGCGCCGCAGCGGATGGACAGCGAAGGCCTGCTGGGCCTGCCGGTGCTGGCCGACGTGCGCGGCACGGATGTCGGCCTGGTGACCGCGCCCGGCGGCCGTGGCCTGATCGCCGCACAGCTTGAGGCGGCGGGCGCGCGGATCATTCGTGCCGACATCTACCAGCGGGTGCCGCTGGTGATACCGCGGCGAAAACTGGCGCGATTGGCCCACTCGGGGACGCCGTGGTTGCTGGCCGTCAGCAGCGGCGAGGCCCTGCAGCGCTTCTGGCAGCAGCTGTCCCCCGGTTGGCAGCAGCGCCTGTGTGAACAGGCCATCGTGCTGGCCGCCAGCGACCGCCTGGCCGAGCAGGCGCGGGCGCTGGGGCTGGCCCGCGTGGTGCGCAGCGAAGGGCCCACCGTCACCCAGATGACGGCAGCCGCACACGCCGCGCTCACTGCACCGGCAGCGACCTGAACAGGCACCCGGCACACGCTTGCCGGGTTCAGCGCCAACGGTAATGCTGTGTCCAACGCTGCCTGCTGGCTCCCCGCCGGCGACGCCGCCGACAAGGAAGCCCGATGAACGACACCCCGCCACCTGCCCCCTCCCGCCGTCCTGCACGCTGGCTGCTGCCGCTTGCGGTGGTGGTAGTGCTGGGCGCCGCGGGCTACGCCGGCTGGCATTACTGGCAGCAACAGCAGCGCGACCGGGCGGCACAGGCACAGAGCACGGACGTGCAGCTGAAGGGGCTGGAGGCCACCGTCGAGGCCCTGCGCCGCGACCAGCGCGCGACCAGCCAGCGCCTGCAGGATGCGGCCGCCACCAACCGCGTGCTGCGCGATGAAATGCTGGGCCTGTCCCAGCGCAGCGCGCTGCTGGAGGAGAACCTGACCCGGCTGACTGAAAGTGCCAACCAGGGCCGCCAGGCCGTGCAGCGCGACGAGGCCGAGCTGCTGCTGACCCAGGCCGCGCAACGGCTGGCCTTTGCCGACGATGTGGAAGGCGCGCGCCGCCTGTATGCGCAGGCCGCCACCGCATTGGCCGACCTGCCGGACAACGAAGGCCTGAACCTGCGCCAGGCGCTGGTGCAGGAACGCGACGCGCTGGATGCACTGGGCACGGGCCCGCGCGTGCAGGCGCTGCACCGACTGAATGCTGTGGCCCAGGCGCTGCAAGGACTGCCCTCCGAGCTGCCGCCCTCGCCGGCCGAAGCGGCTGCCAAGCCGTGGTGGCAATCGGCGCTGGCGCCCTTCGTGGATATCACCCCGACCCGCTTGAACGGCCCGCTGACCCAGGCCGAGCGCGCCGCCGCCGATGACGCGCTGCAGCTGGAACTGACCCTGGCCCGCGCGGCCATCGAGCGTGGCGACCGCAGCGGCCGTGATGCCGCGCTGAACCGCGTGGCCCACTGGGCGCAGCGGCGCTGGCCGGATTCACCGGGCCTGCGCGCGCAACATGCTGAACTTCAGGCCTTGCGCAAGGCCCCCCTGCAGGCCGAGAGCAGCGTGCTTGGCAGCACCCTGCAACAACTGCGCTCCCAGACCGACCGGAGGTAACGCCCGATGAAACCCCTGCAATCCCTGGTCGTACTGCTGCTGGCCGTGGCCATCGGCGTGGTGGCTGCGCAATGGCTCGGCACCGATGATCTGAACCGCTACGGCGAAGTGACCCTGCGCTACGGCGGCTACGACTACCACAGCAACCTGCCCAAGGTGGCCCTGCTGTCGGTGATCGGCGTGCTGGTGCTGTGGCTGCTGTGGAGCCTGGTGGCGGCACCGTTCCGCGCCTGGGGCCGCTACCGCCGCAAGCAGGGCCGCATGCGCCTGATCGATGGCCTGCAGGCCTACGAACACGGCCACTGGCAGCGTGCGGAAAAGCTGCTGGATGGCGCAGCGGCCGACCCGGAAGTGAGCGCGGTGGCGCTGGCCAATGCGGTGCGCAGCGCGCAGTCGCGTGCCGATGCTGCGTCGGGCGAGGCACTGCTGCAGCGCCTGGGTGAAAGTGATGCCACGCTGCATGCGCTGCTGCGCGCCGAGCAGCTGCTGGCGCGCGACCTGCCGGTGGATGCGATCAATGCGCTGGACGTGGCGGCGATCCAGCCGCTGCCGCCGCGTGGCCTGTGGCTGCGTACCGAAGCGCTGGCGCAGGCCGGGCGCGCGCACGAGGCGTACGGCCAGCTGGGCGCGCTGCGGCAGAGCAAGGTGCTGCCGACCGACGCCAGCAGCGAACTGGAAGCCCGCCTCGCTGCGCAGGCCCTGCTGGAAGCCGGCGATGTGAACGCGCTGGCCGCACAGTGGGAAGCCACGCCGAAGGCGCTGCGACCGACCCCGGACGTGGTGGCCGCCTACGCCACCCGCGCCGTGGCCCTGGACTGGGACGAGCCGGCGCTGCTGGCCCTGGAGCAGGCGCTGGACCATCGCTGGGACGATGAGCTGGTGGCGCTGTATGGCCGCCTGCCTGCCGAACGCCTGGCCACCCGCCAGGCCAACCTGGCGCGCTGGCGCAACGTGCATGAGGATTCGGCTGCGCTGCGCCTGGCGCAGGGCCGCATCGCCCTCGCCCAGCAGCAGTGGGATGCCGCCGATGCGTTCCTGCACGAGGCCATCGCGGCCGGTGCCGGTGCGCCGGCATGGGAGGCGCTGGGTGAAGCGTTTGCCCAACGTGGCGAACACGCACTGGCCGCACAGTGCCTAGCCAATGCGCTGCGCCTGCAGCGTGGCGAGGACAGCGTGGCGCTGGTGCATGCGGCCGATGCCGTGCCGCGCAGCACGGTGGAAGACCTGCCTACTGCCGCGCAGCCGCCGGTGTATGACGCCAATGAGGTGCGCGACGAGTTCGGCAACCCGCGGGTGCCGTGAGCATGGCTGAGGTGTGCCGATCAACGGTCGGCACCCACCAAAAGAAACGCCGCCCGATCAGTCTGTGTAAAAACTGAAAGCGGCTCCCCGGCGTAGTC
>JAFAFD010000382.1 GCA_023423675.1 Pseudomonadota bacterium
GGGTTTACGGCGTCCCCCTCAACCGGACCCACCCCGCCATCCCACGGAATGCCAGCTTTTGACGTTGAGGTTGCCGGCCAGCGGCCGGCACTACCGCAGGTGCAGGGCTGCAAGCCCTGCAAAAGAAAAGCCATCACCGCACTGGAAAATCGTAGGCCGTGCCGGCATCCGGCTCCGGCTGCAGTGTGTAGTGCCACCACTCCTGCGGGTAGTTGGCAAACCCGCGCCGTGCCATCGCCTGCAGCAACCGCTGCCGGTTCCCACGCTGCACCGCCGTCAGCCCCGCCGCATCGGTATGCGCACGCACGCCGAAGAAATCGAAATCCGTACCCATGTCCATCACCACGCACGTCCCCGCCCGGCAATCCAGCAGCCCCAGGTCCACCGTCGCACCCCGGCTGTGGCCCGAGCGCTCGGCGATGTAGCCGTCGGCCAGCAGCCGCGGCTTGTCCAGGTCCGGGTACTGCAGGGCCTTGCGCGACTGCTCGTGCGGATCCTGCACCCAGGCCATGAACGCCTGCACCGAACGCACTGGGCGGTAGCAGTCGTAGATGCGCAGCGCATAACCCTCGGCACGCAGGTCGCCTTCCACCGCAGCCAAGGCCTTCGCCACCGGGGCCAGCAGGTAGCACGACGAAGACGCGTAGCCCGGCACACGGGCGCCGGTGAAGTTGCTGGCGCCGGCGTAGCGGATGTCCAGCTCGATGCGCGGGGCCAGCGTGCGGATCTCCAGCAGACCGGCGCTGGCCGCATCGGTGGCCGGTGAGATACGCGGTGGCTCAGCGGCGTGCGTGCTGCCCGCCAGGGCAATCGCCAGTACGAGTGAAATGCAGGTCCTGGAAGTCATAACTGAAGTCGATGTCCGGATCGAGGGCGCGCAGCTGCAGCGTGGGTGGTGCACCGTCGTCGGCCTGCAGCCATGCCTGCGCGGATGCCTCCAGCGTATCCCAGTGCAGCAGCCAGCGACCCTGCAGCTGCATCACCTGCGCCTGCAGCTTGGGCGATTTGTCCACGCTGAATCGCAGGCCGTCCTTGCCCGGGCACAGCGAGGCCGGGCCCAGCCACGGATCGCGGTAGCGGCCCTGCCACTGCGGCAGGGCATCGCGCGCCACCGGCAGCGCGCCCGCCGTCGACGGACGCCCGCCTCCGCTGGCGGCACGCTCGGCCTGGTTGGCACGGAGCTCTGCCAGATACTCCATCGCCGGCGGCGCTGCGCTCGCAGCGGTGAAGCGCTTCAGCATCGACTGCATCAGCACCGTGCGCGCGTCCTCGCCCTCGCCGTTCATCAGCATCACCACGCCCACCTTGCGGTCCGGCAGCAGGGCCATCGAGGAATACATGCCGGACAAGGTGCCGGTATGCGCCACCTTCCACTGCCCGTCCATGTCCGAAACGCGCCAGCCGTAGCCGTAGCCCATGAAATGCGCGTTGTCCCAGCGGCGCTGGCGTTCGCCCAGCGGCATCGGCATGTGCAGGGTCCACAGCGTGCGCCGCTGCTCGCTGCCCAGCCAGCCGGGTACCAGCGCCGGGTCCAGCAGCACCTGCATCCAGCGCGTCATGTCGCGCAGCGAACAGCGGATGCCACCCGCGGCCATCGAGGTCAGGTCGGGGCTGGTCGCGCCATCGGCGTTGACCACCACGTTGCGGCCCTCGCGCCAGGCGTGTGGCTGGGCGACGTTGCCCACGCGCTTCACCGACCACGCGCCCACCTGGCAGCGGTCCATTCCCAGCGGTGCGAACACCTGCTCGCGCATCAGCTGGTCGTAAGGCTTGCCACCGGCATCGGCGGCCACTTCACCGGCCACCACGTACATCAGGTTGTCGTAGGCGTAACCACTGCGGAAGCTGGTGACCGGCTTGAGGTGGGCCAGGCCGGCGATGATGTCGGCGCGCGTATAGGCGTTGGGCTCCGGCCACAGCATCAGGTCGCCGGCGCCAAGGCCGAGGCCGCTGTTGTGGATGAGCAGGTCGCGCACCTGCATGTGCTCGCCCACCCACGGGTCATGCATGGTGAAGCCGGGCAGGTGCTTCCGCACCGGGTCATCCCAGCGCAGCCTGCCCTGCTCCACCAGACGCGCCAGCAGCGCGGCGGTCATCGCCTTGCTGTTGGAGGCGATCTTGAACAGCGTGTCCTCGTCGATGCGGCCGCCATCCCCACGCGCGCCTTCGGCGTGCTGGTAGACCACCCTTCCCTGCTCGACCACGGCCATGGCCAGCCCGGGCAGATGCGCGTGCTCGACCACGGCGGCGACATCGGCATCGATGGCGGCGGTGTCCGTCGCTTCCGCCGCCACCGCCGGCAACGCGGTCAGCGCCAGGAAACCCGACGCCACCCGCGCAACGCGCCTCAGAAGTTCCACGTCACCACCAGCTGCGTGTAGCGCGGTGCCTGCCAGCGCGTGCCGGTGGCGAAGGTCGCTTCGCGGTACTGGCCCGGCTGTGCTTCGTAGCGCTGGTGCACGTTGATGGTCTTCTGGTTGTTGGTCAGGTTGTACACCGACAGCCGGGCGCTCAGGTCGATGCCCTCCACCGGCAGGCGCCAGGTCACGTTGGCGCCCATCGTCCAGGTCCATGGCAGGCGACCGAACGCACCGCGCGGGCTGTACTCGAACTGGCGCTGGTCATACGGCCCGGAACAGTTGGCCACGCACAGCCAGCCGGTGCCACCGCCACTGCCTTCACTGGAGGTGCTGCCGCCGGCAATGGTGTCGTTCGGCCACATCACGCCATAGGCGGTGATCGGGCCGCCGGACTGCACCTGCAGCGTGGTGCCGAACGACCACTGCTGGTTCAGCGCATAGGCTGCGCGCAGCTTGATCTGGTGGCGGAAGTCGTTGAACAGCACGCCATAGCGTTCGTTGGTGGCCGGATGATCCCAGTACTGCACCATGCCGGTGTCGCCGTAGTTGGTATCGGAGTTCACCGGGCCTTCGAAGTTGCCATCGCTGCGCGACCACAGGTAGGACGCGTTGAACAGCCACTTCTCATCCCAGGCGCGGTCGATCTGGAATTCCAGGCCCTTGTAGGTGCGCTTGGGCTTGGAATAGCCGATGACCTCGCCGCTGCCGCCCTTGCGGTAGCCGCTGTTGGCGGTGTCGATGGTGATCCAGCCTTCGGTGGCGCAGCCGATGCTCTGGTCGCCCCACAGGGTCAGGCTCTCGCCGGGGTTGCCGATCGGCCACAGCGTGCTCGGCGTCGGGCCGCACGGGGTGTAGTTGATGCGGATGTCATCCAGCGCGCGGGTCATGCGCCGGTACGTTGCGTTGACGCCCCACGACCAGGCGGCGTTGATCATGTTCTGGAAGCCAAGGATGTACTCGTCTTGGTAGACCGCCTTCAGGTCGCGGTCCACGCTCTGCCGCAGGTCGGCGCCGCCGGTATTCATGCGGGTATCGGTCGGCCCGATCTGCGCGCCGATGATCGGCGCCATGTACGCCGAGCCGGTCGGCGAGGTCTTCTGCTCCCAGCCTTCCAGCACGTAGTAGCTGTATTCGTCGGTGAGTCCACCGGCGAAGTTGACGTTGATGTTGTTGGTGACCGGCAGGTAGTAGCGGCCGGCATTGCCGAACAGCTTGGTGCTGCCATCGCCGCGCATGTCCCACGAGAAACCGACGCGCGGGGCGAACAGGTCGTCCATCTTGATGAACGCCTTGCCCTCGGCGGTGCGGTTTTCGAAGCGGTCCCAGCGGATGCCGAGGTTGAGCATCAGGTTCGGGGTGATGTTCCAGATGTCTTCCAGGTAGAAGGCATTGGCTTCGGTCTCGAACTTGCCACCGGACTGGCGGTTGCGTGCGCGCAGCATCTCGGTGACGCCGGCCGGCACGTAGGCGTTGGCGCCGTCCCACACTTCATCGCCGGGCCGCGCCAGGTAGGCGGTGTAGCTCAGCGCGGTCGGCCCGGGGTAGCGGGTCGACTGGTCGGTGGTCATCAGCTCGCGGTCCAAGCCGAAGCGCAGCAGGTGGTCGCCCAGCTGCCATTCGAAATCCAGGCGCGCCACATCGCGGGTGTCATCGCGCTCGGCCACGGCCGTGCCGGTGGGATGGCAGCCGGCACGCAGGCCCTGCAGCTTGCCCAGGCGCGGGCCGTAGGTGCTGTCGGTGAACACCGGGCTGCAGGCCTGGTCCAGCGAGTAATTGGTGAAGGCGCGCTGGTTGTTCTGGCCGACCATGGCGCGGGCGGTGAAGTTCTGCCCGAAGTGGCCGGTGTAGGTGGCCGACCAGTTGCGGCCGCCGGTCTCGGTGATGGAGTCGCCGCCCCAGTCGCCGATGCGGTCGTCATCCCAGTCGTAGCCATACGACGCATTGGTGACATCGCCCTCGTCGGAGAACGCCAGCAGCGCCAGGCTGTGGTTGTCGTTGATGTTCCAGTCCAGCTTGGTGCCCCAGAAGCCGTTGCCGGAATTGTTCTTGAACCAGGTGCTGCCATCGGACGAGGTGTTGTGGCCGCGGTCGTCGCGGTCCTCGTACATGGCGAACAGGAACAGCGTGTCCTTGATGATCGGGCCCGAACCCCAGACGTTGGTCTTGAAGAACGAGTTGTTGTCACGGCTGCCGTAGGCGTGCGCGGTGCCGTCGCGGTGGAAGTGGTCGCGCCCGCTGGCACGCCACGCGCTGGGCTCGGCGGTCACTTCCACGCCGCCTTCGAATTCGTTGCTGCCCGAGCGGGTGACCGCGTTGATGACACCGCCGGTGGAGCGGCCGAACTCGACCGAGTAGCCACCGGTCTTGACCTGGAATTCGTTGAAGAAGGCGAACGGTGCGGTGCTGAAGCCACGCCGGGTGTACATGTCGGTGACGTTGAGGCCGTTGATGAACACCGCGTTCTCGGCCACCGACGAACCGGCGAAGGACAGGCCGCCGAACGAGGAGTTGCCACCGACCACGCCCGGCGCCATCAGCGCCACGGCGGACAGATCCTGCGCCACCGGCAACCGCGAGATCTCCTGCCGGTTGATGTTGAACGAGGTCTCGGTGGAGTAGACGTCCACGCGGTTGATCACGCGCGTGCCGGTCACCTGCAGGGCATCCAGGTTGGTGACGCCGCCGGCGCTGGCCAGGTTTACCGTGGTGGTGCCACCGACTGCCACGCTGACAGCCACCTGGTCACCCAGTTTCTGCCCCTCGCGGCTGAGCTGCAGCTGGTAGTCGCCTACCGGCAGCTGGCCGAGGCGGTAGCTGCCATCGGCGCCGACGGTGACGGTGCGGGTCAGGCCGGTGCTGCTGCTGACCACGGTGACCTGGTCACCGGCGGTTGCGCGGCCGGCGACGGCGCCGCTCACGGTCTGGGCCATCACGGTGCCGGGCAGCATGATGCCCAGACACGCCCCAAGGGCGACGCACAACGCCGCCCGCTTGATGCTGTAAGCCTTCATCCCCTGCTCTCTCCTGCAAGAATTGAATGGTGTGGTGGTGGAGGTAGTGCGCTAGCGTTGCCCGGCCGGCAGTACCTGCCACTGGAAGTCGTCGTCCCATTGGTCGAAGTACAGGTTGCCGCCCGCCCACTCGGCCTCGCCGCGCTGCGAGTCGACCGTTTCCGAGCGGTAATGCTGTTTGGCGGGCACGAACGGCTGGCCGAAATCATCGTTGAAGGCGATGCGGTAGCCATCGAGGCCACCGATGTAGAAGTCGCGCAGCGCGGGCGTATCGCTGGCCAGCGCACCGGTGGTCACGTCCATCGGCAGCCAGCCATAGGGCGCCAGATAGACCGCACCCCAATCGTGCAGGTTGCTGTAGCCGCTGCCGTCATCGGAGAACACCCTGCCCGACTGCCAGCGCGCGGGAATACCGTTCATGCGCAGCAGGGCGATCAGCAGCAGCGTCTGCTGCCCGCAGTCGGCATGCCCGGCATGCAGGGCGTAATCGCTGATGTTGCTGAGCGTGGAGTACTCGCGGGCGCCGGCCCAGGGAATGCGATCGACCGCGGCATACAGCCGGCGCACAACTTCATATGGGCGCGTTTCGCCTTGCAGCACCTGGTCGGAAAACAGCTTCAACGCCGGGGTGAAACGCACGTGCGGCAGCTGCTCGGCCAGGAACGGCTGCAGCGCCGGATCGGCCGGGGTGGCTTGCACGCGTGCCGGGTCTACCGCCGTATGCCGCGCGAAGATCGTGGCCGCGTAGCGGATCTCGAACCGGGTCGGCTGCCCGGCCACCGCCTTCGCCTCCAGATAGGCGGTGCGCTGCAGGGTGCTGGCCGGGGCGACGCGTGCCTTGCCCGGCGTGCTGCCCAGCCACTG
>JAFAFD010000077.1 GCA_023423675.1 Pseudomonadota bacterium
GAAGCCGCCAGCGGCGGTTACCAGCACTTCGCCTGATAGAGGGGCGCAGGTGTCGACCAAGGTCGACACCTACCCAGTGCAGTAGAGCCACGCTACGCGTGGCTGCTCTCTGCATTGCACCGCAACGCAAGCTGACCCTGAAGCTCACGCCGCGCGCAGCTGCAGATCCACGTACTCGGCCAACGCGCGACAGGCAAACAGAATGCCTTCGCGTGCGCCGTCACCCACCTGTTCGTCTTCATCACCATCCACGCGCGTGCGTTCGATGGCGTGCAGCAGTTCCAGCAGGAACGTCTGCCCGGCATTGGCGCGGTCGATGCGGGCCAGGGCCATGCTCTGGCCGGGCGTGTGGCCATCGTTCGGCCACGGCAGGCCATTGGCGGCTTCCACCTGGCGGATGCGCCGCAGGCAGTTCAGCACGGTGATGCTTTCGGGCGTGCGTTCGGGGGCGTTGGCGGCATCGGTGGCGGCCAGCGTGCTTTCCAGCGTGCGCGCCAGATCATCGGGCAGGCGAGCGGCGGCTTCGCCCAGGGTGGCGAACAGGAAGGGGTACTTGGAAGAGATCATCTCGGCGTCCTTGTGCATGAAGCAGGACGCCACCCGCGCGCGAAGGCGAGGGTGGCGGACGGTGCGTGGTTGCAATACCGGAGACAAGTGTGAAACGCCGGCGGGCACAAGGCCCCCACGCACCGCCCGCCATAAAGGCGCGGACGGATTGCCAGCCGGCGCCGCGCACAGGGGATGCACGACGCCGGCAGGCAAGCGTAAACAACACACTCATCAAACGGGATTGCAAGCCCGTGCCACCCGTTGTCGGTGGCATGTCGAGGATGGGCGGTTAGCGCCCGCAGCCCAATGAGAAAAGTTGGAAAGGTAGAAGAATTACGAATGCTTGCAGCGGCGCCGCGGCGGTTGCACGAACGCGCAGATCGCGACAGCTGTTGTAGAGCCGAGGCCATGCTCGGCTGCATTTTGCGCGGGCGCGTCAGCCGAGCGTGGGCTCGGCGCTACAGGATTGCGGGCGGGCTACGCCGCCGGCAGCACCTTGCCCGGGTTCAGAATGCCATCCGGGTCCAGCGCGGCCTTGATCGCGCGCATCGTCGCCAGCGTGGCCGGGGTGAACGCCTGCGCCATGAAATCGCGCTTGGCCAGGCCGATGCCATGCTCGCCGGACAGCGTGCCGCCCAGCGCCAGCGTCAGTTCGAAGATCTTCGGCAGCGCGGCATGCGCACGCGCATTTTCGTCGGCGTCTTCCGGGTGGTAGAGGATGTTGACGTGCAGGTTGCCGTTGCCGGCATGGCCGAAGGTGACGATGGTCAGCGTGTACTCGCGCGCCATGGCCTGCACACCGGCCACCAGATCGGGAATGCGCGACACCGGCACCACCACGTCTTCGTTTATCTTGCCCGGCGCAACGCTGCGCAGTGCAGGCGACAGCGCCTTGCGCGCGGCCCACAGCTGGTCGCGGGCGCGGCCTTCCATCGCCACGTCCAGTTCGATCATGCCGTCGCCCTCGGCGGCGGTCGCGAGCGCCTGCAGCAGGTAGGGCAGGGTGTCGTGGTCGCCATCGGCTTCGACCAGCAGCATCGCGCCGGCCTCGGGCACCTCGGCACCGTTCAAGCGCAGCAGCTGCAGGCTGCGCGCATCCATGAATTCCAGTCGCGTGGGCACCACTGGCTGCGACATCAGGCGCGATACCGCGGCGGCCGCGGCATCGGCATCGCGGTACAGCACGCGCAGACCGGCCTGGCTGACCGGCAGCGGGGTCAGCTTGAGGGTGGCTTCCACGATCAGCGCCAGCGTGCCTTCGCTGCCCACCAGGAGGTGGGTCAGATCGTAGCCGGTGGCGTCCTTGGTGTAGGCGCCGCCGCAGCGGATCACTTCGCCGGTGCCGGTGACGGCGACCAGGCCCAGCACGTTGTCGCGGCTGGTGCCGTACTTCACCGCGCGCGGGCCGCCGGCATTGCAGGCCAGGTTGCCGCCGATGCTGCAGATCTCCGCACTGGACGGGTCCGGCGCCCAGAACAGGCCGTGCGGTGCCAGCGCCTGCTGCAGCGTGCCGTTCAATACGCCCGGCTGCACCACGGCGCAGCGGTCGCCGGCGCGGATCTCGACGATGCGGTCCATGCGGGTGAACGAAAGCACGATGCTGCCCGGCTGCGGCACGGCAGCACCGGTGGTGCCGGTGCCGGCGCCACGCGCGACCAGGGCCACGCCGTGCGTGCGGCAGGCGCACACCAGCGCCTGCACCTGTGCGATGTCGGCGGGCAGCGCCACGGCTTCGGGGCGTTGCCGGCGCCAGGAGTTGTCCTGCGCGTTGGCCTCCAGCGCACCGTCATCCATGCGCCAGCCCTCCGTGCCCAGCAGGGCGGACAGTTCGGCAACGAGGGCGGCGGGCAGGGCAGTGCTCATGAGGGGTTCCGGGGGACGGCAGGGGCGGGTTGGATCAGTTTCCAGGCGACCACGGCGGTGGCCAGCGGCAGCCACACCCAGCGCAGCTCGGACAGCAGCGTGGCCAGGCCGCGCGCGCTGAAGAACTGCGGGGCAAACGGCGAAACGCGGATCGGCCGCCATGGGGCGAAGAAGCGGTGCTCGCTCCACGGCCAGGCCAGGGCAACGCCCAGCCCGCCGGAGGTCATCGCATCCAGCAGCGGATGGCTGGCCGCGCAGATGAAGACGAACACCGCGGCCTGCACGGTGGATGTCGTAGATGCCAATCTTGGTTGGCTCGAAACCGCCGACCAAGGTCGGCGATTACCAAAGAATGCCAGCACCGCCGCCAACGCGGCCAGCACGCCGGCAAACGACAACGAATGGCTGGCGCCACGATGGCCGAACGCATCGGCGTAGGGAATGTGCAGGGCAAACGCCAGCACGTCGGCGTCGGGCAGCATCGCGGCAATCACGCCGGCGGCCAGCAGACGCGGCGGAATGCGGCCGCGGTCAGCGGCGCACCACAGCGCCAGCGGCACGGCGGCATGGGTGATGATCGACGGCATCAGTCACGCACCACGGTAGTGGGGGGGGGGGGGGGGCGGGGGGGGGGGGGGGGGGGGGGGGGGGGGGGGGGGGGGGGGGGG
>JAFAFD010000015.1 GCA_023423675.1 Pseudomonadota bacterium
GCGCCGCCCCCCCCCCGCCCCCCGGCCCTATACTAGGCGGTCATGTCGACCGTCGATCCCGTCCTGCTGCTGCTGACCACCTGCCCGGACCGGGCCAGTGCCCAGCGCATCGCGCACGCGCTGGTCAGCGAGCGCCTGGCTGCGTGTGTCACCCGGCTGGAAGGAGCGCAGTCGACCTACCGCTGGCAGGGCGACGTCATCACCGATGCCGAACTGCAGTTGCTGGTGAAAACCACGGCGAGTCGCGTCGATGACGCGATCGCCCGCATCGTCGAACTGCATCCGTATGAACTCCCGGAGTGCATCGCGGTCGAAACCCGGGCCGGCCTGCCGGCGTATCTGGACTGGATCCGGGCGCAGACCCGGGAGGACACCGATTGATGAAGTTGTTTGCTCGTGGCGCCGCGCTGTGCGCCCTGCTGTGGCTGGCCCTGCCGGCCTTC
This sequence comes from Pseudomonadota bacterium, assembly GCA_023423675.1. Classification (GTDB taxonomy): domain Bacteria; phylum Pseudomonadota; class Gammaproteobacteria; order Xanthomonadales; family Xanthomonadaceae; genus Stenotrophomonas. Next base: position 444 of record JAFAFD010000015.1, read on the forward strand.
GCGCTGGATGAGAAGGACCTGCTGCCGGTCGACCAGGCGTTCGCGCTGACCGCCAGTGCGCCCGAACGTGGCCAGATCCAGCTGCAGTTCAAGATCGCGCCCGGTTATTACCTGTATCGCCACCGCACCAGCGTCAAGGCCGACCCGGCCTTCAATGCCGGTGCGCTGCAGATGCCGGCCGGCAACAAGCACCACGACGATTTCTTCGGCGAGGTGGAAACCTACCGCGAGCGCCTGCAGGCCACCCTGCCCGGCGCGCCGACCGATGCGGCAAGCACCATCAGCCTGGAAGTGCGATACCAGGGCTGCGCCGATGCCGGCGTGTGCTACCCACCGCAGAAGCGCGTGGTGCAGGTGACCCTGCCCGGCGCGGGCGACAAGGCCGCGGTGCCCACCGCGCGCGTCACCGGCGTCACCCCCTTCAACAACCCGCTGGCCGGTGCCGGCAGCAACGGCGGCCTGCGCCTGCCGGGCGCCAGCAACACCCAGGCGCTGCCGCTGCCGTCGGAACAGGCGTTCGGCTTCGATGCCATCGCCAGCGACGGCAATACCCTGCTGCTGCGCTTCACCCCGGCGCCGGGCTACTACCTGTACCGCGACCGCACCTCGCTGAAGCTGGAAGGCAGCACCGGCGTGCTGGCCGACAAGCCGCGCTGGCCGGCTGCGCAGGCGCACCGCGACGAGCACTTCGGCGATGTCTCGGTGTACTTCTACCAGGTGGAAGTGCCGCTGCCGCTGCGCCGCACCCGCGCCGAGGCCGTGGACAGCACCCTGGTGGTGACCTTCCAAGGCTGCCAGACCGATGGCATCTGCTACCCGCCGATGACCCACCGGGTGAAGCTGTCGATTCCCGCCGGCACGCTGACTGCGTCCGCTGACACCGCCACCGCCGCGGCACCGGCCGCCGCCGGCGACACCCCGCGCGAGGACGCCGACGGCACGCCGCGCCGCCTGCTGCCGACCGTGCCCAACGATGCCGCGGGCGCCGCCGGTGACAGCGCCGCGGGAAGCGATGCCTTCGCTGCCGATGCGCAGCAGGACAACGCCAAGCGCACCAAGCCGCCGGGCAGCGTGCCCAAGACCGACAGCTCGCTGCTGTGGGTGCTGTTGCTGGCGCTGGGCGGTGGCCTGGTCCTGAACCTGATGCCCTGCGTGCTGCCGATCCTGTCGCTGAAGGTGCTGAGCCTGGCGCAGAGCGGCGAGAGCGCCGAGCGCGCCCGCAGCCATGCCCTGTGGTACACGCTGGGCGTGCTGGTGGCGTTCGCGGTGATCGGTGCGCTGATGGTTGGCCTGCGCATGCTCGGCAACGCGGTGGGCATCGGCTTCCAGCTGCAGCACCCGGGCGTGGTGGCGGCGCTGGCCTACATCATGTTCGCCGTCGGCCTGAGCCTGTCCGGTGTGTTCACCATGGGCGGCGGCATCGGCAATTTCGGCCAGTCGCTGGCTCGCCGCAGCGGCCCGGCCGGTGATTTCTTCACCGGCGTGCTGGCCTGCGTGGTCGGCAGCGCCTGCGTCGGCCCGTTCTTCGGCCCGGCCGTGGCCTACGCCTTCGTGGCCCCGCCGATCGCGGCGATGCTGGTGTTCCTGTTCCTCGGCCTGGGCCTGGCCCTGCCGTTCCTGCTGATCGGCTTCGTGCCGGCGCTGGCCCGCCGCCTGCCCAAGCCGGGCCCGTGGATGGAAACGCTGAAGCACGTGCTGGCCTTCCCAATGTATGCGGCCGCGCTGTGGCTGCTGTGGGTGCTGGGCAAGCAGCGGGGCGTGGACGGCATGGCGCTGGCCCTGGGTGGCCTGCTGCTGCTGACCGCCGGCCTGTGGCTGTTCGAAACCAGCCGCTGGCGCAGCAAGCGAGGCGCCAGCCTGCTGGGCGTGCTGCTGGCCCTGGCCGCGCTGGGCCCGGTGTGGGGCGTGACCCAACTGCAGCCGCCGGCGCGTGCTGCGCAGGCGGCCAGCGACAACGTGGTGGATTACTCGCCGCAGATGCTGGACCGGCTGCGCGCGGACAACCGCGTGGTGTTCGTGAACATGACCGCCGACTGGTGCGTGAGCTGCAAGGCAAACGAACGCGCGGTGCTGTCGCGCCCGGAGTTCAAGGAACTGCTCAAGCGCACCAACGCGGTGTACATGCGCGGCGACTACACCAACGTCGACCCGCAGATCACCGCGTTCCTGGATGAGCACAAGGCCGTGGGCGTGCCGCTGTACGTGGTGTACGGCCCGGGCGCACCGCCGACCGTGCTGCCGACCCTGCTGACCCAGGCCCTGGTGGAAGAAGCGCTGCTGCGCACCGCCCGATGAGTTGGCAGCGGCCCGCACTGCTGTGGACAGCGGTGCTGGCCGCCGGCCTCGGCCTGTGGGCCGGGCATCGGTTGACGCCGGCGCCTGCGCCTGCGGTTTCGACGCCTCCTGCTGATGTGAAACCCCCGATTCCTGCCCTGCGCGCCGGTGATGCCCTGCCGGCGCTGGTGCTGCCCGGCGTGGACGGGCAGCCGCTGGATATCCGCCAGCGTTTCAGCGGCCGACCGCTGCTGGTGAACGTGTGGGCGAGCTGGTGTGGGCCCTGCATCGAGGAAATGCCCGAGCTGGCCCGGTTCGCCGAAGCGCAGGGCGAGCGTGGCGTGCAGGTGCTGGGCCTGGCACTGGATACGCCGGAGGGCGTGGCCGATTTCCTGCAGCGGGTGCCGGTGGGCTACCCGATCGTGCTCGACACCCCGGGCCCACGCGATGCCAGCGTGCAGCTGGGCAATGCGCAGGGGCTGCTGCCGTACAGCGTGCTGTTCGATGCGCAGGGGCGGATGGTGAAGGCGAAGCTGGGACCGTTCGAGCACGGTGAGATTGCAGGCTGGGTGGAGTGAGGGTGTTTTGCAGGGCTTGCAGCCCTGCACCTGCTGGTAGTGCCGGCCGCTGGCCGGCAACCTCAAGAGCCAGAGCGGCATTCCGTGGGATGGCGGGGCACTGTGGGTTTGCGGGGACGCCGTGAACCCCCCTCCGGGGTCCGGCCCAGCCGCTGGCGGCTGTGCGTTCGGGCGCTTGCGAAGCAGTGCTTCGCAAGCAAAGCGCCCTC
>JAFAFD010000021.1 GCA_023423675.1 Pseudomonadota bacterium
GCCGAGCCCACGCTCGGCCGCATTTGTATAGTCGAGCCATGCTCGACTGAGCCGAGCACGGGCTCGGCTCTACAGGACCGCGCAGCCGAGCACGGGCTCGGCTCTACAGGCCCGCGCAGCCGAGCACGGGCTCGGCTCTACAGGAACGCGCAGCCGAGCATCGGCTCGGCTCTACAGGACCGCGCAGCCATGCTCGAAGCGCTCAGTAGCGTGCGTCCTTCGGCTTCGGGTCGCGCGGCCAGTCCTTGCCCTTGCCGGCGAAATCCGGCCGCGGCTGGTGGATGAAGTAGTCGGCGATGTCCACCGCGTCCTGGTCGGGCATCACCTGCTGGCCCAGCGGTGGTTCGCGGCCCGCTGCCGGCGGCATGTTGTGCTTGACGAAGCTGGCCGCCTTGTACAGCCGTGCCATGCCGGCGCCGATGTTGAAGCTGCGCTCGCCCCACAGCGGCGGGAAGGCGATATCGCCGCTGCCATCGCGGCGGCCCTCGCCGTTGCCGCCGTGACAGGCGGCGCACTGCGCTGCATACAGGGCCTGGCCGCGCACGCGGTCGGGCACCAGCGAGGAATCGATCGGCCCTTCGCTTGGCGCCGACACGCGCGCGCCGTCGGGTACGGGGCGGCTCAGCCAGGCCATGTATTCCAGCATCGCGCGCATCGGTGGTGCGTCGCGGGCCAGCGGCTTGCCGTTCATCGAACGCTGCAGGCAGCCGTTGATGCGTTCGACCAGGCCGATCTCCTTGCCGGGGCGGGTCATGTAGCGCGGGTAGCTGCCGCCGCCGGTGTTGAGGTAGTGGTTGCCGAAAGGCCGCTTGCCCTCGGCCATGTGGCAGGAGTTGCAGTTCAGGTCATTGCCCACGTTGTCCGGCAGCAGGCGTGCGGTCTCGTTGAGCAGGCGGCGGCCGTACATCACCGCATCGCCATTGCCGAGGCTGGCGATCTCTTCGGCGCTGGGCATGTGGTACGCGCCGACCCGCGCGCCCTGTGCGTCGAGGATGTCCAGCGTGGCGGGGGTGGCATCCAGCGACGGATGGCGGTACGCGTACAGCAGTGCGGCGGCTGCGGCCACCACCAGTACGCCGATGGCAATGACAATGGCCGCGCTTCTGCGCTTGCGTGAGCGCCTCATGGTGCCACCTCCTGCGGAACCACATGCACGGGTTTGTCGCGCACCACCCTGCGCATGCGCGCGATGTCGGCTTCGCTCACCGCGCTGGCCTGGTTGCCCCAGCTGCTGCGGATGAAGGTCAGGATCTGCGCGAGCTGGGCGTTGGGCAGATGCTCGAAGCCGGGCATCGAGAAGGCCATCCGGTCGTGCGGCGTGTGCGGCGTGCGGCCACCGGCCAGGGTGACCTGCACCAGCGAACTCGGGTCATCGGCGAAGACGATGGAGTTGCCGGCCAGGGCAGGGTAGATGCGCGGCATGCCACGGCCATCGGCGCGGTGGCAGGCCTGACAGTGCTCGGCATAGGCCAGCGAACCCTCCACGCGGTAGTCGCCGTCGCGCAGCGCGGTGGTGGTCGTGTCGGGGCCTGCAATCCACTGCGTGCTGCGGCCGGCGCGCGGCGGCAGCTGCTTCAGGTAACGGGCCATGGCCAGCAGGTCGGCGTCGGTCAGGTACTGGGTGCTGTGTTCCACCACGTCGGCCATGCCGCCGAACGCGGCGGAGCGATCGGTGCGGCCGGTACGCAGGAACTCGACGATCTCGTCCTGGCTCCAGCTGGCCAGGCCGGTGGCTTCGTTGCGCAGGTTCTTCGCATACCAGCCTTCCAGTACCGAACCGGAGAGGAAGCGGCGGCTTTCGTCATCAGCCATGGCGGTTTCCTGGAAGGCCACGCCGCGCGGGGTATGGCAGGCGCCACAGTGCGCCAGGCCCTCCACCAGTTCGGCGCCGCGCTGCTGGCCGGCATCCAGCGAAGGATCGGCAACGAAGCTGCGGGGGCGGGCAAACAGCAGTTGCCACCACGCCAGCGGCCAGCGCATGTTGGCCGGCCAGGGGATGGTGCTGTCAGCGTTGTGCTGGCGCACCGGCTGCACCGCACCCATGAAATAGGCATACAGCGCGCGGATCTCGTCGTCGCTGGCGATCACGTAGGAGGCGTAGGGCATGGCCGGATACAGCGGCTGGCCGTCATGGCGGATGCCGCGGCGGACCGCGCGCTCGAAATCGGCATAGTCATAGGCGCCGATGCCGGTGGCCGGGTCCGGCGTGATGTTGGTCGAGTAGAGCGTGCCCATCGGCGTCTGCATGCCCAACCCGCCGGCGAAGGGCCGGCCGCCGGGCGCGGTGTGGCAGGCGGCGCAGTCGGCCGCACGCGACAGGTACTGGCCGCGCGCGATCAAGGCCGGATCGTGGATGTCGACCACGGCAGGCTGGCGCGGCGCGAACCAGTACGGCGTGCTGCGGGCGATGCCCCAGGCCGCACCGACAGCGGCGGCCAGGGCAAGAAGGAGCTTGAGCGAGGTACGCATGGCCGCACTGTCGGCAAACGCGCGGGCCCGTTCATTGATCCGGATCAATGCTTTGTCCGTGAACGACATCCGACGAAGCTGAATCGATCCCGGCTTGTCATCAACCCGTCATCGACCTGCGATAGATGCGACCGGTCGCGCCCGCTAACCTGCCACGCTGTCGCACCTTTCCCCGATTGCCCATGAAACGCCCGCTGCTGCTGTTGCTGGCGTGCGCCGGCCTGTGGCTGGCTGCATGCTCATCCTCGATCACCGCCTCGTCCACCTCGCTCAGCGACCAGCTGATCGCGCCCGGTGGCGTGTCCACGTTGCTGGACCAGCCGCGCATCGCCGCGGCCATCGCCGAGCTGCCCAACCGCCATGGCTTCCTGCCAGGACGCGATGGCGTGCCGATCTTCTGGCGTGCGTTCGATGCGGGCGACTACGGCGCCCGCTACCACTACCTGCCGCAGCGCCATGAAAACGGCCAGCCGCTGGACACCGGGCTGAGCCTCACCGTGCCGCAGCCGTTCCGTGCGCAGGCGCCGCGCGGCACCGTGGTGCTGCTGCACGGTTGGATGATGAATGGTGATTCGATGCTGCCGTGGTCGCTGCAGCTGGCCGAATCGGGATACCGCGTGGTCACCCTGGACCTGCGCAACCACGGCCAGTCCGGGCATGGGCCATCCGGCTACGGCACCTACGAATCGGACGACGTGGTCGATGTGATCGGCGAACTGCGCGCGCGTGGCGAAGTGACCGGGCCGCTGTACCTGTTCGGCGTCTCCTACGGCGCGGCCACGGCGGTGTTCACCGCTGACAAGCTGGGTGACCAGGTGGCCGGCGTGGTGGCGATGGAATCGTTCGCCAATGCCGGCGTGGCGATCCGCACGATGATCCCGCACCTGATGGCGCTGCAGCCGGAAGGCCTGAAGGCGCAGGCGGTCGCGTCCTACGCGCGCTGGCGCTACGGCGGCCAGGACATCAACCAAGTGATCGCCGCGGCCAGCCGCCGCATCGATGTCGACCTGGACCAGGTGGACGTGGCCCGCGCGCTGGCCGATACCCGCGCCTGCGTGCTGCTGCTGCACGGCCAGGGCGACCAGCACATTCCAGTCAGCCAGGGCCGCGAACTGGCCCAGGCCAATCCGCGCGCGCACTACATCGAGATGCGCGGCGAAGACCACATCACCCTGCCGCTGCGCCTGGACCTGCTGGCCGGCGTGGTCGACGACTGGATGGCGCAGGACGAACACCACCCGCGCGCGACCTGCCCGGCACCGCAGCTGCCCGCCCAGGCCGAGTGGCTGGTGCGCACCTGAAAAAAAGGGGACGGAGGGGATTAAGTCGCTTGTGGCACAAAAGACTTAATCCCCTCCGACCCCTTTTTTGGTTTCAGGGCAGGCGGCGGGCGAGGGCGCGGGCCGAGGCGGCGACGCCGAGCAGCAGCGCGGCCACGCACAGGAAGGCGAAGCCCAGCGTGGTGAGATGGGCCAGCCCGCCGATGGCCGCCGGGCCGGCGAGGATGCCGGCGTAGCCCAGCGTGGTCACTGCGGTGATGGCGATGCTCTCCGGCATCGCGCGCTGCTGGCCGGCCATCGAGAACAGCGCCGGCACGATGTTGGCGCAGCCCAGGCCGACCATCACGTAGCCAACGAGTGCCACTGCGAAGGAGGGTACCAGCGTGGCCAGGGCGAAGCCCGTTGCCGCGGTGATGCCGCCGATGACGATCGTGGGCGTGCGGCCGAGGCGCTCGACGATGCCATCGCCGAACAGGCGCATGGCGGTCATCGCCAGGGTGAATACCGCGAAGCCGGCACCGGCCTGGTCACGCGGCACCTGCCGCACGTCGGCCAGGAACACCGCGCTCCAGTCGAGCATCGAGCCTTCGGCCAGGAACACGATGAAGGCCAGCACGCTGATGAACAGCACCACGCCATGCGGAATGGCCAGCATCGGGCCGTCATGGGCGATGCGCTGCGCGCGCCAGTGCGGTGCCGCCAGCAGCGCTACCACCAGCAATGCGGCCACCGACAGCAGGGCCGCCATCCACAGCGGCGTGCCCAGCAACAGCAGGCCGGTCATGCAGCCAGCACCGACGAAGCCACCGATGCTGTAGAACGCGTGGAAGCCGGACATCATCGCGCGGCCGGCATCGCGTTCGACCGCGACCGCCTGCATGTTCATCGTGCAGTCCATGGCGCCGACACCAGCACCGAACAGGAACAGCGCCGCGCCCAGTGCCAGCGGCGAGGACGCGAGCGACAGCAACGGCAGTGCCAGCAGGATCAGCGCGGTGGTGATGACCATCAGGCGACGGCAGCCCAGGCGTCCGCTCAGTGCGCCGGCCAGCGGCATGGCCAGCAGCGAGCCGAGGCCCAGGCAGAGCAGCACGGCGCCCAGGCTGGCATCGGACAGGCCGACCTTGGCCTTGGCATAGGGCACCATCGGCGCCCAGGCAGCGGTGGCAAAACCGGGAATGAGGAAGGCGGCGCGGGTGGCGTGCTGCTGGGCACGCGGGGAAGAGGGCGTCATGCGCAGGAAAGGCTCCGGAGAATCCCTGCCATGAAAACGTTTTCAGATGGCGTGGGCAAGTGCCATTCGTGTCATCCCGCTGCGAATACGAATGCAGCGTCGCTCGCCGCACATGCAGAGGCCCGCGATACCGGTGGGCATCGCGGGCCTCGCTGCTTGCTACGGCGCAGCGCTTACAGCGGCAGGTCGAACACCAGCACTTCCGCGTCGTTGCCGTTCTCCAGGGTCAGCTGTGCTTCGTCGCTGACCTGCAGTGCATCGCCGGCATCGAGGGTGATGCCGTTGACCTGCAGCTGGCCACGGGCGACCTGCACGTAGGCGCCACGGCCATTGCCCAGTGCGTGGTGCAGCTTCTGGCTGCCATCGAGGATGGTGGCGTAGATGCGGGCGTCCTGCTGGATGCGCAGCGAACCGTCGGCACCATCGGGCGAGGCGATCAGGCGCAGCTGGCCGCGCTTGGTCTCCGGCGCGAAGTGGGTCTCGCGGTAGGAGGGTTCGATGTTCTCGCTGTCCGGGAAGACCCAGATCTGCAGGAAGTGCACCGGATCGGTGGCCGAGTGGTTGAACTCGCTGTGGCTGACGCCGCTGCCGGCGCTCATCACCTGCACGTCGCCGTAGCGCAGCACCGAGCCGGTGCCCATAGAGTCCTTGTGCTCCAGCGCACCGCCCAGCACGTAGGAAATGATTTCCATGTTGCTGTGGCTGTGGGTGCCGAAGCCCTGGCCGCCGATGACCTTGTCTTCGTTGATGACGCGCAGCGGGCCGAAGCTGACGTAGCGCGGGTCGTAGTAGCCGGCGAAGGAGAAGGTGTGGCGGGAAGACAGCCAGCCATGCTCGGCCAGGCCACGGGTAGCGCTCTTGCGGATCTGCAGCATGATGATTTCTCTTTGTTCGATGGTTTCGATGGGGCGGGGTGGGCCGGTGGCCGCTGTGTTTCCCCGTTGGAGAGAAGTATCCGCTTGCCTCCCGGGTTTGAAAAACGGATAGTTTTGACAGCCACCATCGAAAATTTCGAATGCTCAAACTCAGCCTCGATGCCCTGCAGATCCTGGATGCCATCGACCGCCGCGGCTCGTTTGCCGCCGCGGGCAAGGCCCTGCACAAGGTGCCCTCGACCATCTCCTACACCGTGGCCAAGCTGGAGGAGGACCTGGGCGTGCAGCTGTTCGACCGGGTCGGTCCCCGCGCCGAGCTGACCGAGGCCGGTCGCGCGCTGCTGGACGAGGGTCGCCACCTGCTGCGCGCCGCCCGCGAGCTGGAGCTGCGGGTGCGCAGGGTGGCCTCCGGCTGGGAGGCCGAGCTGAGCCTGGCGGTGGATTCGATGTTCCCGACGTGGCTGCTCGGCCCGGACATTGCCGCGTTCCGCGGCATCGAAGCGCCGACGCGCCTGCGTCTGTTCGGTGAAGCGCTGTCGGGCACCTGGGAGGCGCTGCTGGACCGTCGCGCCGACCTGCTGGTGGCTGCAGCGGGCGAGGGGCCCAGTGGTGGCGGTTACGTGGTGGAGGCGCTGGGCAGCGTTGATTTCGTGTTCGCGGTGGCGCCGGATCATCCGCTGGCGCAGGTGCCGGGCGCACTGGGCCGCGAACAGCTGGCCGAGCACTGCGCCATTGCCGTGTCCGATTCCGCACGCCGCCTGCTGCCACGCACCGTGGGCCTGTTGATGGGCCAGGAGATGCTGACGGTGCCGGACATGGCCAGCAAGCTGAAGCTGCAGTGCGAGGGTGTGGGATTCGGTTTCCTGCCCGAGCCGTGCGCGCGCGCAGCGGTGGCGCGTGGCCAGCTGGTGATCCGCGAGGTGGAGGAGCCGAAGCCGGAGGAGACGTTCTGGCTGGCGTGGCGCACGGGTGAGGATGGTGCGGCATTGCGCTGGTGGCGCGAGCGGTTGCGCAGGTCGGAGCTGCTGGCGCAGTGGTGGCAGGCGATGGGGTAGATCCACGCCATGCGTGGATGAGGGCTTTCTTTTGCAGGGCTTGCAGCCCTGCACCTGCAGAAGCCGAAGCAACAGCAACAGCTGGTTATCCGTGCGATGGCGGGGCGGGTCCGGTTGAGGGGGACGCCGTGAACCCCCCTCCGGGGTCCGGCCCAGCCGCTGGCGGCTGTGCGTTCGGGCGCTTGCGAAGCAGTGCTTCGCAAGCAAAGCGCCCTC
>JAFAFD010000059.1 GCA_023423675.1 Pseudomonadota bacterium
CGCAGGACGGCCGTGGGCCGAACGATACGCCGCCGGCCGGTCATGCAAGGGTGTCGAAGGTCATGGGCGATGGCAAGGGGCGGCTGGGGCCCATAAAAAGACAGACCCGGCAAAAGCCGGGCCTGTCGGGGTGTCGCTGTTACCGCTGGATCAGAACTTGTACTTCAGACGCACGAACGGGGTGCGGCCGTAGTAGTCGTACTGGGTGGCGAAGGCCGGAACGTTGCCGTAGCGCGAATCGGCAACACCGGTGGAAACCAGCGGCGGGGTCTTGTTGAAGACATTGCTGACGCCCACCAGGATTTCCCAATCGGCCTGCGAGTAGCTGACCGATGCGGTGTGGTAGATGCGCGAGTCAGCCACGATGTCGCGGTAGGAGTTGGGGAGGCCCTGGTAGGTGAACACCGGATCCAGGTCGATGTCCTTGGTCTTGTGGATGTAGGTGGTCAACCAGTTGAAGTTCCAGTCACCGCGGGTCAGGCTCAGCGCCAGGTTGCCGACGACCTTCGGACGGCCGATGTCGCCGAGCAGTTCGTTGGAGGACAGACCACTTTCTTCAGCGCTGGAGAACACCTGCTGGGTGTCTTCGATCGTGTAGGTGACCTGCGTTTCGACGGAGAACTTGCCGAACGAGAAGTCATGGTCGAAGTTGGCGGTCAGGTCGTAACCACGGGTGCGCTGCTTGTTGATGTTGACGTACTGGTTGAAGACCTCGGTGATGTTCCAGGCTTCGTCGCCGGTACCCGGGTTACGGGTCAGCAGGCCGCAGAAGGCGTTCGGGAACACTTCAGCGCCGTAGCAGCCCTTGATGATGTCGGCGGTGGTGATCTGGCCGATTTCGTTCTTCACCTGGTAATCGAAGTAATCGATGGCCACGCTCAGGTTGGCGAAGGTCGGGGTGAACACGATGCCAGCGGTCTTGGCGCGCGAGGTTTCCGGAGTCAGCTGGCCGGCGCCGCCGCCCGAATAGATCGTCGCGCTGCTGCCGTTGCCGGCGTAGTCAGCCGGAATGCCAGCGGCGGCGCAGTTGGTCTGGTAGTTGGTGTTGGAGCTTTCGCCCCAGCGGATGCACGGATCGATGCCGCTCTGGCCCAGGAAGCCGGTCTGGTTGCCCAGGTACAGCTCGTACAGGCCCGGTGCGCGGTAGGACGTGCCGATCGAGCCACGCAGACGCAGCGACGGAATGACCTGCCAGTTCAAGCCGACCTTCCACACTTCGTCAGTACCGTCGACGGAGTCGTACTGGAACGCACGGCCGGAAGCATTCAGGCTCAGCGATTCCACGCCCGGCAGGCCCTTCAGCAGCGGCACGTCGAATTCGACGAACGCTTCCTTGACGCGGTCATCGCCCTTGGTGACGTTGGCCGAGCTCGAACCCCACAGGTCCTGCGCCTTGGACAGTTCGCCCGGCTGGTCGTTGATCGAGTAGTAGCGGTATTCCAGGCCGGCGGCGACGCCGACGGCACCGGCCGGCAGCTCGAACAGGTCACCGCTCACCACGGCGTTGACCGTGGCCTGCTTGTAGATGGTCTTGCCCCAATCCCACACGCCCAGCAGGTTGGTCAGCTCGTCAACCTTGGCGCCGCTCAGGTAACCCGGATCCAGATAGTTCAGCGTCGGAGCGTCGTCGGTGTAATCAACGTCGCCGGTCTTGGATGCCTGGATGCCCAGGTTGCCGTACTTGCCCTTCGAGTGGCTGAAGTTGGCATTGACTTCCCAGGCCCAGGTATCAGTGCCCTTGAACAGGCCATCCAGCTTGGTGGCGCCGTAGAAGTAATCAACCGTCACATCCTGCTGCGACTTGAACGGCATGATCGGGCGGATGACGCCGGTGAAGCCGGAGTCGGCCGGAGCCTGGATGCGCGGGAAGAACTGGCGCCAGCGGAACGTCTCGGTTTCGCGGCGGTTGAACAGGAACTGCGTCTTCCAGTTGATGGAGTCGAAGGCGAAGTCGCTGGCGACGTAGACGCTCTTGCGTTCCTGCTGGTTGATGATCTGCTCTTCACCGAAGCGTGCGAAGTTCAGCGGCTCGTCATAGATCGCATCGCGGCCACCGGCATAGGTACGGGTGGTGCGGGGGCGGTAGCCCGCCAGCGGGCCGGTGGTGGTGCCGTCCGGCGACGGAACGTAGCGCACTGCGCCGACGTCGACGACGTTGTGCAGCAGGTTGTTGCAGTTCGCCAGGTCAGTGCCGGCGGTGATCGAACGATCCTGGCGGTCGATGCGGTTGCCGGCGGCATCCTTGACCAGGTCGTTGCTGCAGTTCAGGTAGTCGCGGTCGTTGCGGGTCAAGGCGTAGTGCTTGTACCACTCGGCGGCTGCGACGATGCTGCCGTTTTCAAAGTTCCAGCCGTTGGCCAGCGATGCGGCGAACACTTCGCCGCCGCCTTCGGTCGGCACGCGGCCGGTCACGGTCAGCTCTGGGCGGTCGATGTTCTTTCGGGTGATCAGGTTGACCACACCGGCCACGGCATCCGAACCGTAGATGGACGAAGAACCGTCCTTCACGATTTCAGCGCGCTGCAGGATGGCGGTCGGAATGACGTTCAGGTCGAACGCGCCGACGGCACCGCGGGTACCGGCCGGACCCGGACGCTGGCCGTCCAGCAGCACCAGGGTGCGGTTGGCACCGAGGCCGCGCAGCGAAACGGTCTGCACGCCGGTGCCGCCGTCGACGACGAAGCCGCCGAACTGGTGGGTGATCTGCGTTTCAGCAGAACCGATGGCCGACTTCTGCAGGAATTCAGCAACGTTGACCTGGCCCTGCTTGGCATTGGTCTCGGCGTTGATGGTGAACACCGGCGAGGCGGTCTCGTAGTCAGCGCGGCGGATCAGCGAACCAGTGACGGTGATCTTGTCAAGGTCGGTCGCACGCTGCGAGGTAGAAGAGGCGCTTGACGCCGGTGCTTCCTGCTGGGCGGATTCCTGGGCCAGGACCGGTGCGGCCTGGAGGCAGGCCAGCACAGCGAGAGCAAGAGGAACGCGGCTTGGCGTGATGTGGCGGTTGGCGTTGCGCATTTCGATGGATCCCCACTTGTTATGCTTCGGTTAATCGAGTGTATGTGCGCCGTAAAGTAAATGCAACGTGAAGAATTGAATTTTGTAACTCACTGTTGCTAAAGGCGATTCAGCATCCAGCAGGCAAAAAAAAGCCCCGTTGGTTCAGCAACGGGGCCTGTTCGTTCCGCTTCGGACTGTCAGAGCCCGCCGGGTCCGCAGTCCTTGGCGAGGAAGTCCTCCATCAGCGTCAGCGTCGCCTGGAAGTGGCGCGGGTACCACGGCATGCTGTGCGGCATGTCCGGAATGAGCTCGAAGCGCGCCGGCACCTTGCCCTGTACCGCGCTGTAGAAGTTGCGGGCATGGAAGGACGGCGTGCGCACGTCACGGTCGCCGACGAAGGTCAGCAGGGGAATGGAGGCCTTTGCGGTGTTCTGCATCGGGTCCATGCCCTTCACGGTACGTCCCTGGAGGATGCGCTGCAGGCGGTTCTGGCTCCATGAGGTGCCCAGGCGGCCGAGGTCGGTCACCGGCGCGCCAGCGATGGCGCACTGGTAGGGGGACGGGCTGCGCACGGTGGCTGCTGCGGCGGCGAAGCCGCCATAGGAGTAGCCGAAGATCGCGATGCGGTCCTTGGCGGCGATGCCCTGCGATACCAGCCAGGCGGCGCCGTCATCCTTGTCATCCTGCATTTTCTGGCCCCACTGGCCATCGCCGGCCAGCCACAGCTTGCGGCCCAGGCCGGAGCTGCCGCGGTACTGCGGGCGGAGTACCGCGTAGCCGCGCGAGGTGAAGAACGGTACCCAGCCCGAGGCGTCCCAGCCGGTGTAGTCACGTGCCCACGGGCCTCCATGCGGGTGGACCAGTGCGGGCAGGGCCGCATCGCCCTGCTTCCAGCCCGGCGGCAGGTCCAGAATGGCCGGAATCTGCTGGCCATCGCGGGCGGTATAGGTCACCCAGCGCTGTTCGCCGATCTGCTTGCTGTCCACCCAGGGGCGTTCGTTGCCCAGCGGTACCACGTCCTTGCGGTCTACCAGGATGTAGTAGCTCTTCGGGTTGCGGTTGCTTTCAGTGGTGTACAGCACGCGCGACAGGTCGTCGTTGTAGCCGGTGATGTAGACGGTCAGGCCGGGGTAGGCCTTCTGCAGGCCCTCCTGCAGGCCCTTCATCTGCGGGTCGACGTAGACTGCCTGACGCTCCGGGCCGTCCACATAGAAGCCCAGCACCTGGTTGAAGTTGCTCTTGCGCGTGCCGAGGATGAGCGAGCTGATCGAGAAGGTCGGATGGGCGGCCAGCGGCTCCTTGTCGAACTCCTTCTTCACCGGGTCGTACAGGCGGGCCTGCACCAGGTCGGAGAACTGGTCGGTCAGCACATAGAGCTTGCCGCTGTCATCGTCGATGCCCACCACGTCCACCGTGTAGCGGTCGCTCAACCGGGTGGTCAGCGCAGCGTGCACTTCGAACTGCCCCGCGCTGTTCCTGATCAGCACGCGCTGCTCGAAATCATCCGGGCCGCTGGATTCGATCTGCGTCTGGGTCAGCACTTCACCGGTACGCGGGTGGAACAGGCCGGGCGTAGTGCGCGAGTTGCCCTTGAACAGCATCTCGGTCTGGCCGGTACGCAGGTTGAAACGGTAGTAGTTCGCCTGCAGCGTGGCTTCATTGAGCTGGTTGATGATGACCCGGTCCGGGTCCAGTGGCAGCAGGTGGACCAGCGAGGCGGTGCCGGCCAGCTCCAGGCAGCGCAGCGTTTCGGGGCTGACGCCCAGGGTGCGGGTGTTGTTGGCGAAGGCTTCGTCGAACTTCGCCTGGCTGGCGTCGGTCAGGTACGCCTTGGTAAGGAAGGTCTTGGTAGCACCGGTACTGTTGCCCTCGCCACAGCCACCCAGCTTGCCCGTCCACTCCTGGCGGCCAATGACCAGGTTGCGGCCTGCTTTCAGGGCACTGGCGGCAATGAACTTCATCCGGTCACCGGACGGCGTGATGGCAACCGGTCCGGCCCCCATGTTGTCCAGGTTCCAGTTGGCCAGGGCGGTCTCGCCGTTGTTGCTGCCCGGGGCGGCAATGATGGCGACCAGCTGCTTGCCATCGGCGCTCATGGTGACCGATTGCAGGGCAGGGATCTTTGCGAAGTCTTCCGCCGGTAGTGGCGCTGCGGTCGCCTGGAGCGCCCCGAGGCAGAGGCCCACCAGCGTCACAGTGAGCCGGAAGGCAGGAGTAGGGCGAGGGCGTTGCATGTTGGCGTCCTTGGCAGCGGCACGGAAAGATGAGCTGACGATGAACGAGTGCTGGCCGGTCGTCAACTTGGCGTGAAATGGCGCTTGGGCCTCGTCGGGTCCGCTCGAATTCTGTCGGCCGCAGCCCAACTTGTATGATGGGAGGTTGCCCGCCCCATGAACCGCTTCCGGAGTCCGCAGTGAACAGCCCCGCCCGTCGTCCCCATGCCAGCCAGGTGCAGAAGGGCCTTTCGCCCCATGCGCGCATCCGCAA
>JAFAFD010000090.1 GCA_023423675.1 Pseudomonadota bacterium
TCACCCAGCGCCTCGGCCTCCACACCGTGGAAGGCCAGCGTCTGCGCAGTGCTGCTGCACAGGCTGCCGCCCGCCCCCATCAGCGCAAACAGCAGCGCCGCCAGCGCGAACGAAGGCTGCGGCAGCAGGGCCATCAGCAGCAGACCCGACGCCTGCAACAACATCCCGCTAAGCAGCACCGCCGCAGGCCCGAAACGCGCCAGCAGGCGACGGCTGCCGGTGATGGCCATTGCGGAGGCCAGCGCCCACGGCAGCATCAGCGCTCCGATGCGTGCCGCGCTGTAACCGGCCTGGTACAGCTGCAACGTGCTGGCCAGCTGGCTGCCGATGAACACGCCCGGCACGGCCAGATAGACCAGCATCGCCAGCCGCAGCCCGCGATGGGACAGCAGCGACCAGCGCAGCAGTGGCTGTGCCTGTCGGCGCGCGTGGCGCAGGTGGGCCGTCGCCAGCACCAGCGCCAGCAGCAACAGCACCGCACCGGCACTCCGTTGGCCGGGCTCGCCCAGCCAAGTCAGTGCCAGCAGCAGCACGCCCAGCGCGCTCATCGCCGTGGCCAGCGCATAGGCCTGCAGGCGGGGCGCGGTGCGTTCACCATCGGCCGGCATCCAGGCCAGCACCAGACCCATCGCCGCCAGTGCCAGCGGCAGGCTGGCCCACAGCACGCCGCGCCAGGACAGCCACTGCACCAGCAGCCCACCCAACGCCGGTGCCAGCGCCGGTACCAGCAAGGCCACCAGCAGAATGCGGCGGGTCAGCGCGCCGCGCTGGTCGGGGGTGCACTGCCGGTAGGCCGCGGCCTGGGCGACCGGGATCAGCAGGCCACCGGCCAGGCCCTGCAGCAGCCGCCAGCCCAGCAGCCAGCCGATGCCCGGCGCCGCACCGGCCAAGGCCGCCGCCATCGCGAACAGCAGCAGCGCCACCAGCAGCAGGCGGCGCTCGCCAAAGCGCGCAGCCAGCCACGGTGCCAGTGGAATCACCACACTCAGTCCCAGCATGTAGGCCGTGCCGACCCAAGCCAGCACGCCGACATCGGCATGCAGCTCGGCCGCCAGCGCCGGGTAGGCCACCGTGGCGATGAACATGTTGACCAGGTCCAGGGCGAACACCAGCAGGAAGATCGCCTCATGGCGCAGGCGGGGGGACGGCATCGGCGGCGCTCCAGCGGGGAAGCAGGCAGGATGCCCTGCACCGGCTGTTGGAAAAACACAACATCAGCTGCAACACTGTCAAATCTGTTTTGACAATGAATCGCCATGGTCAGCCTGGATCGCTTCGACATCTTCCGCGCCGTGGTCGACGCCGGCAGCCTTACCGCGGCCGCCGACCGCCTTGGTCTCAGCCGCGCGGTGGTCAGCTTCAACCTGAAGCGGCTGGAGCAGGAACTGGGGGTGACCCTGCTGCTGCGCAGTACCCGCCACCTGGCCCTGACCGAGGCCGGCGAACAGTTCCTGCGGCATTGCGTGCAGGCACTGGATGCGGCCCAGGCGGCCATCGATGCCGCGCGCCGCGACCAGCACCAGCTGCAGGGCACGCTGCGCCTGACCACCACGCCGGAGTACGCGCAGCTGCGGCTGATCCCGGCGTTGGAGGCATTCCGAGCGCGGCACCCGGCGCTGCAGCTGCATCTGTCCACGTCGCCGGCACCGGCCGACCTGATTCCCGAACGTTTCGACGTGGCCATCCGCCTTGGCCGCCTGCCGGATTCAGGCCTGCATGCCAGCGAACTGGAGCGGCACCCGCTGTGCGCGGTGGCCGCACCGTCGCTGCTGGCGCGCCTGCCCTCTGCCGATGCGGCCGATGACCCGGTGCAGCTGGGCACCCTGCCCCGCCTCGGCTATCCGCGCCTGGCCGATGTGCCGGTGGTGGCGCCGGACGGCAGCGACGCGTTGTTTGCGACCAATCCGGGCAATGCCGTGGTGCGCGTGGACGGCGCCAGCAGCCTGCGCGCCTTCGCCCTGGCCGGCGCAGGCGTCACCGTGCTGCCGCGCTGGCTGATCGAGGACGACCTGGCCCACGACCGCCTGCGGCCGGTACTGCGCCAGCACCGCTTTCCGCAGCAGAGCGTCTACGCCGTCTACCCGCACAGCACGCAGCCCTCGCCGAAGGTGCACCACCTGATCGATTTCCTGCGCACCTGGCAAAAAGGGGACGGAGGGGATTAAGTCGTTTGTGCACAAACGACTTAATCCCCTCCGTCCCCTTTTCACACAAAAAGAAACGGCCCCTTTCGGGGCCGTTCCTTCAAACATCAACAACCCGCAGGATCAGCGCAGCACCTGCTCTACCAGCTGCACGTCCACGCTCTGCAGCGGCTCGGCCGCGTTGCGCGACAGCTGCACCTGGTAGGTGCCGCCGTCGATCTTCCACTGGCGCGCCTGCGCATCGTAGTGGGCCAGGGTCTTCGGCTCGGCTTCGATGCGGATGCGGCGCTGTTCGCCCGGCTGCAGCTGCACCTTGTCATAGCCGATCAGGCGGATCGGCGTGGTGCTGCCAGCCGGCAGCTTCAGGTACAGCTGGGCCACGTCGGCACCGGCGCGCTTGCCGGTGTTGCGGATGTCCACGCTGGCGACCAGGCGCGAACCCTCTACGCTCACCTTCAGGTTTTCATAAGCGAACGAGGTGTAGGACAGGCCATGGCCAAACGCGAAGGTCGGGGTCAGGCCCTTGGCGGCCATCCACTTGTAGCCGACGTTGGCGCCTTCGATATCGAAATCGAACACGTCGCCGAACTCCTTCTTCGGCTTGAAGCCCAGGCCGTCGATGTGCGGGCGCGGCAGCTGCGATTCGTCCACCACCCAGGTCACCGGCAGGCGGCCGGACGGGTTGGCCTGGCCGGTCAGCAGCGCGGCGATGCCTTCGCCACCGCGGATGCCCGGGTACCAGGCCTGCAGCATCGCCGGCACCTGCGCCAGCCACGGGGTACGCACCGGGCCATTGGTTTCCAGCACCAGCACGGTCTTCGGGTTGGCCTTGGCCACCGCCGAGATCAGCGCGTCCTGCTTGTCAGGCAGCTGCATGTCCGGCAGGTCCACCGATTCGGCCGCCCACTGGGTGGCGAACACGATGGCCACGTCGGCCTGCGCGGCCGCCTTGGCCGCCGCAGCGGCGTTGGTGCCGTCCACGTACTCGATGGTTGCGTCCGGACGCGCTGCACGCAGCGATTCCAGCGGCGAGGACGGGTGGAAGATCACCGGGCCCGGCCAGGTGGTCGGCATCACGCCCGGCACTGCGTTGGTGCCCTTGGCGGTCACGCCCACCATCGACGAACCACCACCACCGATCACGCCCTTGTCGGCATGGCCACCGATGATGACGATGCGCTTCACGCTGTCGGCCAGCGGCAGCAGGTTGCCTTCATTGCGCAGCAGCACGCTGCCCTCTTCCACCGTGCGCTGGGCGACGGCGTAGCCGGCTTCGGCATCCACCTTCTGGTGCTGCGGCGGGTTGTCGAAGTTGCCGTGCAGGAACATCGTGCGCAGGATGCGCGCCACCATGTCGTTCAGGCGCGCCTGCGGCACCACGCCGCCGTGCACGGCCAGGCGCAGCGGCTCATCGAAGAACACCGCGGCGTCGAACACTTCACCGGCCGACTGCTGGTCCAGGCCGGCCAGCGCCGCCTTCGAACCGCTGTGCACGCCGCCCCAGTCGGACATCACGAAACCGGGGAACTTCCATTCCTGCTTCAGCACCTGGTTCATCAGGTAGCCGTTCTCGCAGCCGTAGGTGCCGTTGATCTTGTTGTACGAGCACATCGCCACGCCCGGGCGACCGGCTTCCAGCGCGATCTCGAAGGCCAGCAGGTCCGATTCGTGCATGGCCTGTTCGCCGATGCGCACGTCGTGGAAGTTGCGGCGGGTCTCCATGTCGTTCAGCGCGAAGTGCTTCATCGAGGAGATCACGTGCTGGCTCTGCACGCCCTGGATCAGCGCGCCGACCATCGAACCGGCCAGCAGGGGGTCTTCACCGGCGTATTCAAAGTTGCGACCGTTGCGCGGGTCACGCTGCAGGTTGACGCTGCCTGACAGCAGGATGTTGAAGCGCTGCTGCCATGCTTCGCGGCCCATGGTCGCGCCACCGGCGAAGGCCACTTCGCGGTTCCAGCTGGAGGCGGTGGACGGGCCGGACGGCATCGCGGTGGCGAAGTCGCCCGGACGGATGCCGCCCGGATTGGTCACGCCCACGCCGGCATCGGCCGACTGCTGCGCCGGAATGCCCAGGCGCGGCACCGCCGGCACGAAACCGGCCGAACCCACGGCGCCTTCCGGCAGCGGGCCACCGTCCTTGCCCAGCCCGAAGTAGCTGTGCAGCATCTGGAACTTCTCGTCCTCGGTCATCGCCTTCAGCAGCAGCGCAGCGCGCGCATCGGCGTTGAGGGTGGCGTCCATCCACGGCTGCTCGCCGCCCTTGTCGGCCACGTAGGCCAAGGTCAGCAGGGTCGCGCGCAGGGCGCTGCCATCGATCTTGAACGGCGCGCTGCTGGCAGCCTGGAAGCCATCGCTGAAGTAGCTGGCATCGGCTTCCAGGGCCACGCGGGCCGGATCGAAACCGGCAGCCTTGGCCGATTCACCGGCCACCGCACCCAGCAGCACGGCCGGTGCGCCCAGGCGCGAACGGGTGACCAGGGCCGGCAGGCGCGCGGCGCCCGCACCGGCATCGGTGTACAGGGCCACGGTGTGGCGGCCATCGTCCAGGCGCAGGTAGTTCAGGCCAGGCTGGTCGGGGCCGGATTCGGCGGCGATCGGCAGGCGGGTCAGCACGGCCTGGCCCTGCTGGGTCTGGCCATCATCCTTGCCGGCGTCGATGAAGCGGTATTCGTAGCCCAGGCCATCGGCCAGCAGCTGCAGCGGATCGACCTGGCCGATGCCGCGCTGTACCTGGCGCACGCTGACGGCGTCCACCTGCAGGGATTTCAGCTGGGCAGCCAGGGCGGGAATGGCATCGGCGGTCGGCGCCTGGTCCAGGGTCAGCACGGTGAAGGCGGCCGTGTCGGCCCAGGCCGGGGCGGCCAGCGCGGCAGACAGCGCAAGGGACAGGGCAAGCGGCTTTGTAAACGTTTTCATCGGCGAGCGTAATTCCGTTGCCAAGGCAATCGGTCCAGGGAAAGTGCCGCCGAAGGGTGCAGCGTTCATGCCGCGCGGGCGTTGCCAGGCAACACACCGCGGGCCAGAGGACGGACCGGTCTGCGCGCGGGACCCTCCTCCCGGCGTGACAACCTGCCCGCCCGGGCCGCCAGGCGGCCCATCCCATTAAGATTGGGCGAGGCCGTTGATGACTGTCAACAGGACCTAAGTCACAGGCCCTTATCTGGCCCTGGTTATCAGGCCATCACCGGCGGTCATCAGCGGACTGCAGGGGCGGGCCGATAATGGGGTCCCAGGCGATGGACCGAGCCCATGAACGTACACCGCACTTTCGACCACCTCTGGCGCGACCGCTGTGATACTTCCAGCCAGCGCAGCCCGCGCGTGCTGATCCGCGTGTTCGTCACTCCGGGCGAGCTGGAGCGCAGCGTGGCGTTCTACGAACAGCTGCAGGGCGTGGTGGCCGATGCGGGCTTTCCGTTCCCCGATGCTGGCCTGCGCCTGGCCATGGTCGGTGCGTTCCTGCTGATCGAAGGCAGCGATGACGCGCTGGCGCCGTTCACCTCCACTACCGGTACCCTGCTGGTCGATGATGTGCGGCCCTATCACGACCGGCTGGTGGCGGCCGGCGCCGAGATCATTTTCCCGCTGCAGGTGGTGCCCACCGGTGCGGCGTTCAATGCGGTGCATCCCGATGGCACCGTGGTCGAGTACGTGCACCATCGCCCGGATCCGCATGGGCGGTGATGGGACGGCCGGGCTGCCGCCCGGCACCCGCTGACGTCAACGTCAACGTCGACGTCAACGTCAAAAGCCTGCATTCCGTGGGATGGCGGGGGGGGTCCGGTGGCAGGGGACGCTGCAAGTACGTCCATGTAAGCTCGGTCGCCGCATCCATGCGGCTCACGCCCCCTCAACCGGACCCACCCCGCCTTCGACAGTTTCCCGCGATCTGTCGGAACGGCGTTCTGCTCTGGTGGGTGCCGACCGTTGGTCGGCACTGGGTTGGATATCGATGTCTGACAGACGTGTCGACCAACGGTCGACACCTACCAACAGCCGACGTGGCCAGTAGATCCACGCCATGCGTGGATGAATTCATTCGATATCTGACAGATGTGCCGACCAACGGTCGGCACCCACCAACAGCTGCATTTGCCAACAGCCGCGGGAAACTGTCAGAGGCGGGGCGGTGTGGGTGGGCAGGACCGCAGGCGCCATGGATGGCGCCTACGAGCCCCCATGGGTGAGGGCGCTTTGCTTGCGAAGCACTGCTTCGCAAGCGCCCGAACGCCCAGCCGCCACCGGCTGGGCCGGACCCCGGAGGGGGGTTTACGGCGTGTCCTGACCACCTACACCGCCCCGCCATCCCACGGATAGCCCGCTCTGGCTTTTGAAGTTGACGTTGACGTTGACGTTGATTCTGCAGGTGCAGGGCTGCAAGCCCTGCCGAAAACCCCCTTGGGCGTAGAATGCGGGCATGAGCGAATCCCTCGACAACCATCTGCTCCACGGCCGTCGCCAGCGCCCCGACGGGCCCTCGCCGATCGACGTCATCTCCGTCCAGTCGCAGCTCGTCTACGGCCACGCCGGCAACAGCGCCGCCGTCCCGCCGATGCGCGCCCTCGGCATGCGCGTGGCGGAAATCCCGACCGTCCTGCTCAGCAATGCGCCGTTCTACGACACCACCCGCGGCCGCGTGCTGCCCGCCGACTGGTTCGCCGACCTGCTGCTCGGCACCTGCGAGCGCGGCCTGCCGCAGCGGGCGAAGATGCTGGTCTCCGGCTACTTCGGCAGCGCCGCCAACGGTGCCGCCTTCGCCGACTGGCTGGACGAGATCCTGCCGGCCTGTCCGCAGCTGCGCTACTGCCTGGACCCGGTGATCGGTGACACCCATACCGGCCCCTATGTGGAGCCCGGGCTGGAGGCGATCTTCGCCGAGCGCCTGCTGCCGCACGCCTGGCTGGTCACGCCCAACGCATTCGAGCTCAATCGCCTGACCGGCATGCCGGCGCTGGCCGAGGCCGATGCCATCGCCGCCGCGCGCGCGCTGCTGGCGCGTGGTCCGCAGTGGGTGATCGCGCACAGCGTGGGCGGCAACCCCGGCGAGCTGGTGACCCTGGCCGTCGGCCGCGAGGAAACCTGGCGCTGGACCTCGCCGCTGCTGCCGGTGGATGTGGCCGGCACCGGTGATGTGCTGATGTCGCTGGTGGTGTCCTTCCTGCTGCGCGGCGAGACGATGCAGCAGGCCATTTCGCGCGCCATCGCCGGTACCCACGCCGCGCTGGAAGCCACCCTGGCCAACGGCTTCGAGGAGTTCGACGTGACCGCTGCCGCGCCTGCCGCGCTGGCGGAGGCCACCCGCTTCCACGCCGAACGCGTGGCATGAGCGGACTGCAGACGCGCACGCCGCGCACGGTCGGCATCGTTGGCAGTGCCGGCGCCTACGGGCGCTGGCTGGCCCGCTTCTTCCAGCAGCACATGCAGTTGCAGGTGATCGGGCATGATCCGGCCGATCCGGCCTCGCATACGCCCGAGCAGCTGCTGGCGCAGGCCGATGTGCTGGTATTTTCAGCGCCGATCCGGCACACGCCGGCGCTGATCGCCGACTACGTGCAGCAGTCGGCCGGGCGCGAACAAGATCGCCTGTGGCTGGACGTCACCTCGGTGAAGGATGCACCGGTGCAGGCGATGCTGGCCTCGCAGGCCGAAGTGGTCGGCCTGCACCCGATGACCGCGCCGCCGAAGGCACCGACCCTGAAGGGCCGGGTGATGGTGGTCTGCGAGGCGCGGCTGCAGCATTGGCAGCCGTGGGTCGACAGCCTCTGCGCGGCCCTGCAGGCCGAGTGCGTGCGCGCCACGCCGCAGCACCACGACCAGATGATGGCGCTGGTGCAGGCCATGGTGCATGCCACCCACCTGGCGCAGGCCGGTGTGCTGCGCGAGTACCAGCCACAGCTGGGCGATCTGGCCGCGATGATGCCGTACCGCTCGGCCTCGTTTGAACTGGATACGGCGATCATCTCGCGCATCCTGTCGTTGAACCCGGCGATCTACGAAGACATCCAGTTCGGCAACCCCTACGTGGCGCCGATGCTGGATCGTCTTGTCGGCCAGCTGCAGGCCCTGCAGGCGCAGGTCGGGCAGGGCGACGACGCGGCCCGTGGCTGGTTCCGCGAGCAGCTGCTGGCCGCCAACCACGACGCCTTTGGTGAGCCCGCGCTGGCGGCGGGCAACTACACCTTCGAGCGTGTGGGCTACCTGCTGGCCGACCTGACCGAGCGCAACGCCTTGTCGGTGCACCTGCCGGAGGATCGGCCGGGTTCGCTGCGTGAGCTGCTGCACGTGTTCGAGCAGCACAGCATCAGCCTGGCCTCGATCCACTCGTCGCGTACGCCGGGCGGCGAGGTGCATTTCCGTATCGGTTTCGTGGCGGGCAGCGATCCGCTGGCCATCGCGCGGGCGGCGATGGCCGTCGATGCCAGCGGCATCGGCCGGGTGCTGGGGCAGGCCTAGTCATCCACAGGCGGTGTGGATGATTTCTGAGCAAACGTGTGGATAACCGCGCGCAGCCCTTGGCAGGCAAGGCTGTCAAGATGGTTGGTGAAAA
The DNA here is from genome assembly GCA_023423675.1 of Pseudomonadota bacterium. Classification (GTDB taxonomy): domain Bacteria; phylum Pseudomonadota; class Gammaproteobacteria; order Xanthomonadales; family Xanthomonadaceae; genus Stenotrophomonas. The sequence continues at coordinate 8,695 of JAFAFD010000090.1, forward strand.
ATTGACCACACCAATTTTGTAGAGTCGAGCCATGCTCGACTCCCTCTTGCCGGACGACCTCAGCCAAGAGCGTGTCGACCAAGGTCGACACCTACCAGAGCGGGGTTGTGCCAGATCCGGTAGCGCCGGGCCATGCCCGGCAAACCTCAGATCGTCAACCGCAGCTCGCCACCACTGGTGGTGAACTCACGGCCATTGCGCACCAGATGACGACCGTCATCCAGTTCATAGCGCGGGCTGGTCTCCACCTTCTGGCCGCTACCGCTGGCATCGGGCTTGAACTCGATGATGATGTGGCTTTCGCCATTGGCGTCGACTGCAGGGAACTGACGGAACGACATCGTGCACCTCCTTCAGCGGATCCTTCGGTTTCGCCGCCAGCTTGGGCCGGCCGGTGTTAGCCGGCCGTCAATCAATCGACGAACTGCAGTCGCGCCAGCTCCGCATACAGTCCACCTTCAGCCAACAACTGCGCATGCGTGCCTTCGGCGACGATGCGGCCTTGGTCCATCACCACGATGCGGTCAGCCTTGAGCACGGTCGCCAGGCGATGGGCGATCACCACGGTGGTGCGCCCGGCCATCAGCCGTTCCAGCGCCTGCTGCACGCTGTGCTCACTCTGCGCATCCAGAGCGCTGGTGGCTTCGTCCAGCAGCAGGATGGGCGAATCCTTCAGCAGGGCGCGGGCGATCGCCACGCGCTGCTGCTGGCCACCGGACAGGCGCGCGCCGCGCTCGCCCAGCTCGCTGTCGTAGCCCTGTGGCAGGGCGCGCAGGAAGCCATCGGCTTCGGCCGCACGCGCCGCGGCTTCCACCTCGGCATCGCTGGCCTGCAGTCGGCCGTAGCGGATGTTGTCGCGCGCACTGGTGGCAAACAGGGTCGGCTGCTGCGGCACCAGCGCGAGCTGCGCACGCAGGTCGGCCGGATCGACTTCGCGAACGTCGTGGCCGTCCACGCAGATGCGACCGCTGGCCGGATCATGGAAGCGCAGCAGCAGCGACAGCACCGTGCTCTTGCCGGCACCGGACGGGCCGACCAAGGCCACCGTCTCGCCGGGACGCACGTTCAGGCTGAAGTGGTCCAGCGCCGGCTGGTCCGGCCGCTGCGGGTAGTGGAACACCACGTCGTCGAACTGGATCTGCCCCTGCAGCGGCTGCGGCAGCGCATGCGGCTGCGCGGGTGCACGGATCTCGATGTCTTCCTGCAGCAGCTCACCGATGCGGCCCATGCCGCCGGCGGCGCGCTGCAGTTCGTTCCAGACTTCGGCCAGCGCGCCCACCGAGCCGCCGCCGATCAGTGCGTACAACACGAACTGGCCGAGGGTGCCGGCACTCAGGCGGCCATCGATGACATCGTGCGCGCCCAGCCAGAGCACGCCGACGATGGCGCCGAACACCAGCAGGATGGCGCTGGCGGTGACCAGCGACTGCGCGCCGATGCGACTGCGCGCAGCGGTGATGGCATCGCCGAGCGCATGGTCGAAGCGACCGCGCTCGTAAGGCTCGCGGGCATGCGCCTGCACGGTGCGCACCGCGCCCAGGGTCTCGCTGGCCAGGCTGTTGGCATCGGCGATGCGGTCCTGGCTGTTGCGGGCGACCACGCGCAGCTTGCGCGCGCCGATGATGATCGGCAGCACCGCCAGCGGGATGCCCAGCAGCGACCACGCCGCCAGCCGCGGGCTGGTGACGAACAGCATGGCCAGGCTGCCGACCACGGTTACGCTGCTGCGCAGGGCCACCGACATGGTCGAGCCGACCACGCTGCGCAGCAGTTCGGTATCGGCGGTCAGGCGCGAAACCAGTTCGCCGCTGCGGCTGCGGTCATGGAAGCCGGCGCCGAGCTGGATCAGGTGTGCATACAGCTGGCTGCGCAGGTCGGCGACGACCTTCTCGCCCAGCAGCGACACGAAGTAGAAGCGCGCGGCCGTGCCCAAGGCCATCACCACCGCCACCAGCATCAGCAGGGCGAACGCGCGGTTGATCTGGCCGCCACTGCTGAAGCCGTGGTCGATCATCTGCTTGACCGCCGGCGGCAGGCTCAGCGTGGCCGCCGAGGAGACCGCCAGGGCCAGCAGCCAGGCGGTGAACAACCCGCTGTGGCGGCGCACGAACGGCCACAGCGTACGCAGGCTGCCCAGGCGGCGCAGCGGCGGGGTTGCAGCGGACGTCTCGTCCTTGTCAGTCATCCTGGTCGTCATCTTCTATGCGGATACGGTCACGGGTGGCGTCGCGCAGGCGGATTTTCAATGCGTCGACCTGGTCGGCGGGCAATTCCACCCGCAGCCGCACACCGTTGGCATCGAACTGTTCATCGCGCTTCTTGGCGGCAAAGGCGGGCAGGGCGGCGTGCAGGGTGCCCAGATCCTCGAAGCCGGCCAGCAGCTGCAGGCGCGCCATCGCCACCAGCGGCAGGCGTGGGGCGGTGCGCAGGCATTCGGCGGCAGTGCCACCGTAGGCGCGCACGAGGCCGCCGGCACCCAGCTTGATGCCGCCATACCAGCGGGTCACCACCACCACGACGCGGTCGAAGCCCTGGCCATCGATGGCCGCCAGGATCGGCCGGCCGGCGGTGCCTGCGGGCTCGCCATCATCGCTGGAACGGTAATCCTGGCCGTGCCGGTAAGCCCAGCAGTTGTGGGTGGCATCGGCCACGGCCACCTGCTGCAGGAACGCCAGTGCACCCGCACCGCTGTCGATGGGCGCGGCGTGGGCGGTGAAGCGGCTGTGCTTGATGTCCAGCGTATGGCTGACGGGCTGGGCGAGGGTGTCGGGCATACCCACCATTCTACGGGGTCGGCGCGGGCCTGCCTCAGTCGTCCAGCAGGGGGCGCAGGTCCTTGGGCAGGCGCGCTTCGGGATACAGCTGCAGGTAGCGCTCCAGGCTGGCACGGGCCAGATCGCGCTGGCCGTTGTCGCGGCGCTCGCGGATCTTCTGCAGCCACTGCCGGCGGGGCAGCGAGGCGTCGGCGGCCACTTCGGCGTGCACTGCCGTGGCACTGAGCGCGGCATCGCTGGACCGGCGCAGCATCACCCCCGGTGCGCTGGTCGGTGCGGTGGCGTTGGCCTTGGATGCCGCCGGTGCCGCACGGCGTTGGCTGCGCGCTGCGTCGGCGCTGGCCGCAGCGGCGCCCTGGATCGAATCCATTTCCATTGCAGCCGGGGCAGGCGCTGAGTAGGCGACCGGCGCTGGCGGCGCTGCGGCGGGTGCAGCGGGTGCAGGAGGCGCGAAGACGGCTTCGGCAGTGGGCTCGGCAGACCGGCTGCGTGCGGCCATGCGCGGTGCGGGTTCGGCCGCTGGCGGGGCTGCCTGCGC
>JAFAFD010000104.1 GCA_023423675.1 Pseudomonadota bacterium
CGGCCTGGCCGGTGAACATCAGGAACGGGCGACTGCGCAGCATGCGGTACTCCTGTTCGACGGGCCGGTGACGGCCCACGCGATCAGGATGGCACGGCGGATGTATGCCTTCTGTAGAGCCGAGCCATGCTCGGCTGACGGCCGCAGCCTCTGTAGAGCCGAGCCCATGCTCGGCTGACGCCTGCGCGAACAGCAGCCGACCATAGGGTCGGCTCTACAAAGGCAGAGCAACAGCAGCCGACCGCAGGGTCGGCTCTACAGAATTACGCCTCGCGCATGCGCCGGGCGATGGCGCTGCCGGCGGCGATGACGGCGGTCAGCGCCACCATCGACAGGAACTGCAGGCGCGTGTGTGCCTCGCTCAGCAGCAGGCCGAAGATCAGCGCCAGGATGCCCAGCGCACACACCGTCAGCCATGGGAAGCCGGCCATGCGGAACGGCAGGCGGGTGCCCAGGCGGTCGGCCCGGCGGCGCAGCACCAGCTGCGAGACCAGCGACAGCGTCCACACCAGCAGGCAGGTGGAGCCGACGATGTTCAGCAGCACCGGCAGCACCTTGTCCGGGAACAGCAGCTCCATGATGGTGGCGGCAAACCCGAACAGCACGCTGGCCAGCACGGCAATGACCGGCACCTGGCGCGGGTCGGTCCAGCCCAGCAGGGCCGGTGCCTCACGGCGCTGCGCCAGCGAGTAGATCATGCGCGAGGCACCGTAGAGGTTGGCATTGAGCGCCGACAGCAGCGCGATCACCGCGATCAGGGTGATGGCCGTGGCCGCGCCCGGAATATTGGCGACCGCGAGCACGGCGGCAAACGGCGACTTCAGCGACTCGCTGGTCCACGGCACCACCGCGATGATCACGCTGAGCGAACCGATGTAGAACACCAGGATGCGCCAGGCCACGGTGCGGATGGCACGGGCGATGCTGCGCTCGGGGTCTTCGGTCTCGGCCGCGGCCACCGCCACGATCTCGGTGCCGCCGAAGGCGAACACCACCACCAGCAGGGCCGCGCCGATGCCGGCCAGGCCCTTGGGCGCGAAGCCGCCGTGCTGGGTGAAGTTGCTCAGCCCCGGCGAAGCCACCTGCGGCAGCCAGCCCATCAGCAGGGCGACACCGATCGCGATGAAGGCCAGGATGGCGGCCACCTTGAGGATGGCGAACCAGAATTCGAACTCACCGAAATTCTTCACCCCGAGCAGGTTGATCGCGGTGAAGAACAGCATGAAGGCCAGCGCCGCCATCGGCACCGGTATCACCGGCCAGACCGTGGCCAGCAGGCCGGCCGCACCGACCGCCTCGGCGGCGATGACGATGACCAGCTGCACCCACCACAGCCAGCCCACGGTGGCACCGGCGGTGGCGCCCATGGCATCGGCCGCATATACCGAGAACGCGCCGCTGGTCGGCTTGGCCGCCGCCATTTCGCCCAGGGCGTTCATCACGATGATCACCAGCGCGCCGGCCACCAGATAGGACACCAGCACGGCCGGGCCGGCCGCCTGCACGCCCACGCCGGAACCGAGGAACAGGCCGGCGCCGATCGCGCTGCCCAAGCCCATCATGATCAGCTGGCGCGGCTTGAGCGAATGGCCGAGGCGGGAAGACGAGGCAGGCGTAACGGGGCTGGCGGGCATCGGCGGGACTGGCGGCGGCTACAGGGGCGTCACCTTACATTGTCCCCCACCCACGGGGATAGGCACAGTGCAGCAGACCGCTCAGGGCAGCATGGCTTCGCCGAGAGTGCCACCGACATTCTCTCCAATACGCGCCCGGTAGGCGCGCGGCGAGAAACCGGTTTCAGCCTTGAATTTGCGGGTGAACGCGCTCTGGTCGCTGAAACCGCAGGCCTGGCCGATGCAGGCGATGCTGTCGTCGCCGTGCAGCAGGTGCATGGCCATCTGGATGCGCAGCCGGGTCAGCACCTGCTGCGGGGTCATCTGGAACACCTTGCGGAAGCTGCGCTCGAGCTTGGACAGCGAGAAGCCGGTGATGTCCAGCAGGGTCTGCATGCGCACGTTTTCGGCGTAGTGCGCGTTGAGGTGGGCCAGGGCCAGGCGCAGCTGCTCGTACTGGCTGCCCAGACTGTCCTTCTGGCCCAGGTCGCGGGAGATGCCGATCAGGCCCTGGATGCTGCCATCGACCAGCAGCGGCCGCTTGCAGGTCAGGCACCAGCCCGGTTCGCGGTTGGCGAACAGGTGCAGCTCCATCAGGTTCTCGATCACCTCGCCGGACAGCACGCGCGCATCCTGGTCCACATAGTCCGCGCTCAGACCGGTCGGGTAGATCTCGGCCGCAGTACGGCCGATGACATCCTTGCGCGCACGCAGCCCCAGCCGTCGCAGCATGGTCTGGTTGACGTGGGTGTAGCGGCCCTGGCGGTCCTTCATGAAGAACAGCACGTCCGGGATGGCGTCGAACAGGGCTTCGATGTCGGTGGATTCGACTCGCATGCGGCAAGCATACCCGAGCCCGGTTTTGCCCGTACGTTCACCCCGACCCAACCGCACGTTAACAGGCTACCAAGGATTGTCACTGCTTTCCCCCTGCAACCTCGGAGATATCCCGATGGCCGCCAGCAAGCCGACCGGCAAGCGCGCACCTTCCCCCAGCAACGACCAGCACCGCGGCGAGGGTGACGAACTGCACCAGCTTGCCGGCGGCAGCCACCCGGCGCTCACCACCAACCAGGGCATCCCGGTAGCCGACAACCAGAACTCGCTGCGTGAGGGCCCGCGCGGCCCCACCCTGCTGGAGGATTTCATCCTCCGCGAGAAGATCACCCACTTCGACCATGAGCGCATTCCCGAGCGCATCGTGCATGCACGCGGCAGCGCCGCCCACGGTTATTTTGAATTGACCCAATCGTTGGCCAAGTACACCCGCGCACGCGTGCTGACCGAGGTCGGCACCAGAACGCCTGTCTTCACCCGCTTTTCCACCGTGGCCGGCGGCGCCGGCTCGGTCGACACCCCGCGCGACGTGCGTGGCTTCGCGGTCAAGTTCTACACCCCCGAAGGCAACTGGGACCTGGTTGGCAACAACATCCCGGTGTTCTTCATCCAGGATGCGATGAAGTTCCCCGACCTGGTGCATGCGGTGAAGATGGAGCCGGACCGCGCGTTTCCGCAGGCGGCCAGCGCGCATGACACGTTCTGGGATTTCATTTCGCTGATGCCCGAGTCGATGCACATGATCATGTGGGCGATGAGCGACCGCGGCATTCCGCGATCGCTGCGCATGATCGAGGGCTTCGGCGTGCACAGCTTCCGCCTGTTGAACGAGGCCGGCGAGTCCACCTTCGTCAAGTTCCACTGGAGGCCAAAGCTGGGCATCCAGTCCACCGTGTGGGACGAAGCGCTGAAGCTGCAGGCGGCCGACAACGATTTCCATCGTCGCGACCTGTTCGAGGCGATCCAGCGCGGCGACTTCCCCGAATGGGAACTGGCGGTGCAGCTGTTCACCGAAGAAGAGGCCGAGGCGTTCCCGTTCGATCATCTGGACCCGACCAAGATCATTCCCGAGTCGGTGGTGCCGCTGAAGGTGATCGGGCGGATGGTGCTGGATCGCTGGCCGGACAATTTCTTCGCCGAAACCGAGCAGGTGGCGTTCTGCCCCGCCAACGTGCCGCCGGGCATCGACTTCAGCAACGACCCGCTGCTGCAGGGCCGGCTGTTCTCGTACCTGGACACGCAACTGATCCGCCTGGGCGGGCCCAATTTCCACCAGATTCCGGTGAATGCACCAAAGTGCCCGTTCGCCAACCACCAGCGCGACGGCCACATGCAGATGCAGGTGCCGAAGGGACGCGTGGCCTACGACCCGAGCTCGCTGGAAGACGACAGCCCGCGCGAAACCCCGGCCGGCTTCCGCAGCCATGCAACCGCCGACGACGGCCGCAAGGGGCGCACGCGTGCGGCGAGCTTCGCCGACCACTACAGCCAGGCGCGTGCATTCTTCCGCAGCCTGGAAAAGCCGGAGCAGGCGCATCTCGCCTCGGCGCTGGTGTTCGAGCTCTCGAAAGTGGAAACGCTGAAAGTGCGCGTGCGTACCGTCAGCCACCTGCGCAACATCGACGAGTCGCTGGCCAGGCGCGTGGCCGACGGCTTGGCCTTGGGCGACCTGCCCGACGCCGCGCCGACCGCGACGCCGGCACAGGACATGCCCGCAGTTCCCGAAGTGCGCATCATCGGCCGGACGAAAGACACGCTGCAGGGGCGCTGCATTGGCATCCTGTTCGATGAGGGCTCCGACGCGGGGCTGATCGCAAGCCTGCGCAAGGCCGCGCAGAAAGCCGGTGCCGACGTGAAGCTGGTAGCGCCGAAAGTGGGCGGTGCCACGCTCAGCGACGGCAAGCGGCAGGCCGCCGATGGCCAACTGGCCGGCACACCTTCGGCCGTGTTCGACGCCGTGGCCGTGGTGCTCAGTGCAGAGGGCGCCAAGGCGCTGGCCAAGGAAGCCGCCGCCGTCGAGTTCGTCAGCCATGCCTGGGCGCACCTGAAGGCCATCGCCAGCGATGCCGGCGGCCAGGCGCTGCTGAAGGCGGCCCGCGTGGACAAGGACGCCGGAACCGTCGAAGCGGAAGACACCAAGGCCTTCCTTGCTGCGGCGGCCACCCGCCAGTGGGCGCGCGAACCGAAGCTGCGCCTGCTGGCCTGATCGTTCCTTACAGGAGAAGCGACATGCCGCGCGGTGACAAATCCACCTACACGGAGAAGCAGAAGCGCCAGGCCGAGCACATCGAGGAAAGCGAACGCGAGCGCGGCGCCAGTGAAGGCACCGCCGAACGGATCGCCTGGGCCACTGTCAACAAGCAGGATGGCGGTGGCAAGCGCAGCGGCAGTGCGCGCAAGGTGGCCAAGAAGGCGCCAGCGAAGAAGGCCGCTGCCAAAAAGACGGCTACGAAGAAGGCGGCTACAAAGAAGTCGGGCGCGAAAAATTCTGCTGCAACGAAATCGGCTACCAAAAAGTCACCTGCCAAGAAGTCGACCGCAAAAAAGGCGTCCGCAAAAAGGGCTTCCGCCTCGCCGGCGGCAAAGAAAACCGCGGCGAAGAAGGCCCCGGCGACCAAGGCCACCGCCT